>NZ_JBMSDW010000009.1:0-169115 GCF_049445895.1 Neotabrizicola sp. VNH66 | reverse complement strand
GAGCGCCTCGTTATAGGCGGGCCAGTTCCGGGTCTTGTAGGCAGGAGGCGTAGGTCTGCTCATGCCGCCCAGCTACCATGCTGGATTCTCAAGATGAATCCCTCAGGCGATTTGTGCAACAGAGCCGACTCCGCCCCCCGGATCAGATACTCACCCTAATAAACATGATAGAACCACTAGAAGAAGCAGGATCACATTCGGCGGCGAAACCGCCGGGGAGATTCTCGCCAGAAGAAAACTGGTTCAGCTATCCTGCTGCAAGGCGCGAAGCGCACTGGCCTGCCAGCGGCGCAGCCGCCCTGCCGGGGCGCAGCCCTTCCTGCCCGGCGCGGGCGCGATAGGAGGCCCGCCAGAGGGCCACAAGGCCCTTCGCCGCTACCCATGCCTAGGCCCGCGCCGGGAAGGCCCTTCTAGGGGCCTCTATGGCGCGGCAGGGCGCTACAGCCCGAGTTCACCCCGCTTCGCGAGGAGCGCATCCTTGGCGGCAATTGGCGCGTTGCTCGCCAAGAACTCCTCAACCGTGAGTTCCTTGGTGCCTTCAGAAGTCACCTTGCCTTTGTAAGGGTCCATGTGGCTCCATTCGTGACGGACGTGCATGTCGCCGGTGGCATCATCCACCACGAGGTGCCATTCGTCATCATTCTCCGACAAGGCACCAGACATGCGACTATACAGCTTGTATTCCATGCTTCCCCCCGGATGGTGTCCGAATCTGTCGCTTCCCGTCATTCCCTGTCGTTCAAAAAACAGTCCGAACGATGGGAAGAAATGATGGGAAGGTTTTCGCCATCTTCGTGTAAGTTATTGATTTTTATAGTAAATTTCACGGTCAATGGTGGAGCAGAGGGGGATCGAACCCCTGACCTCGTCATTGCGAACGACGCGCTCTCCCAACTGAGCTACTGCCCCAACGACCGTGGGCGTTATCTCACCCAAGGTCGTGGCGATGTCAAGGGTGCGGCGGCGGGAATCATGGGGGCGGAACGCTCAGCCGCGCAGGGTCTGGGTCACGAAATCCACGATGCCCTGCGCGGGGCGGGCCCCGGCCGCACGGGCCAGTTCGCGCCCGTTGCGATAGAGGATCAGCGCCGGAATGCCCCGGATACCGGCCCGCTGCGAGAGGGCCGGGTGATCCTCGGTGTTCAGCTTCATCAGCCGCACCTGCGGAGCCAGCACCTTGGCCGCCTTGGCGAATTCCGGTGCCATCATCCGGCAGGGGCCGCACCACGGCGCCCAGTAATCCACCAGAAGCGGCAGGCCGTCGGCGCGGATCGCCTTGTCATGGCTGGCGGCATCCAGCTCGGCCACGCGGCCATCGGCCAGGGGCTCGCCGCAACTGCCGCAACGCGGCCCGGCAGACAGCCGGTCCAGCGGGATGCGGTTCATCTGGCCGCAGGTCGCGCAGAGCAGCTTGACGGCATCGGGGGCGGCGGTGGCCATGGGCGGACTCCATATTCATCTTGCGGAATATATCGGGGTGCAAACCCCGCCGCGCAAGGGATCAGAGCAGATCCTCTTCCTCGCCCGCGACGTCAATGCCCAAGGCCTCCAGCCCGGATTCCAGATTTTCGGGCAGATGCGGCATGCCGGACAGGTAACTGGCCGTCGGCGTGGTCGCCTCGGCAAAGGCCGTTGCCACCGCCTCGGCATAATCCTCCGGCTCGAACGCGCCACGGCCGACCCAGGCAATGGCGGTCAGATGCGCCTTTTCATCGTCATTCAGCGCGTCGATGAAAGCATGCAGTTCGGCCGCGCCGACCGGCCCCTCCCGCGAGAGGAAGATTACCTGAACCACCTTGCTGGGGCTGATCTCGATCATGGGCGCCACCTCCGGAACCCATGGTCGCCCGGCAGGCGCGCGGGCGCAAGGGGCTATGCGCTCAGGGCGTAGGCAAGGCCATAGGCCGCCGATCCGGCAAGCGTGGCCAGCACGACCGACCGCCGCGGCAGAAAGGCCGCCACGGTCGCCGCAACGCCCGCGGCCAGCGGCAGGCCGTCGCGCGGCACCGGATAAAGCTGCGGCAGGACAGAGGCCACGCAAAGGGTGGCAATGGCCGCCGGTCCGGTCGAGGCCAGAAAGCGCGACAGAAGCCCGCCGGGCTGCGGATCGCGGCGCAGAAGAACGGTCGGCAACACCCGGAACATCCAGTTTGCCGCCCCCGCCAGAACAGCCATTGCCAGCAGCGCCAGGCTCATTTCCGCACCACCCCGGCCAGCGCACCGCAGATCATCCCGGCCAGAATACCCGCCGTCCCGGACCAGACCAGCGTGCCCGCGACGGTGGCCGCGGCAGCAATGACGATGGCCGACACCGCACGGCGCGACAGGATCGACAGGAGCAGCGCCAGAAACAGCGCCGTCAGCATGAAGCCCAGCCCCGCGTTCAGGGCAGGCCAGCTTTCCAGCGCCCCCGCCCCGGCCATGGCCCCCACCGCGGTGCCCAGCACCCATGCCGCATAGGCCGCCAGCCCCAGCCCGAACATATAGGCCTCGGAAAAACGCTGTCCGCGTGCCAAGGCGCCAAGCGCCTGACCGAAAACCTCATCCGTCAGCCCCCATGCCCAGACCCAGGCATGGCGTCGGCTGGCGCCTGCACCCGCCGCCTTCATCAGCGCCGGACCATAAAGCACATGGCGCAGGTTCATGGCGATCAGGGTGAAGGCCGCGACCAGCACCGGCGCCCCGCCGGTGAACAGCGCAATCGCCAGAAACTGCGAGGCCCCGGCATAGACCACCAGCGACAGCATCACCGCCTCGGCCCCGGTCAGCCCGGCCCGGGTGGCCGCAACGCCGAAGGAAAAGGCGATCGGCACATAGCCCGCCACGATGGGCAGGGCCGCCAAAAGGCCGGTTCGAAAGGTCGGGCGGGCTTCGGTCATGACGGGCATGGCTGGCCTGCCGCTGGAAAACTGTCAAGAGGCGGGCCCTCTGGACGAGGCCCCGCCGATGGCCCGAGACGGGCCTATTCCGCTGCCGTCAGATAGTCCGAGACCGGCGGACAGGTGCAGACCAGATTGCGGTCGCCATAGACATTGTCCACCCGGCCCACCGGCGGCCAGTATTTGTCCACCCGGAACGAGGCAGGCGGGAAGCACCCCTGTTCGCGACTGTATTTGCGGGTCCAGTCCGCCACAAGATCGGCCACGGTATGCGGGGCAAACCGCAGCGGGCTGTCTTCGGCCGCGATCTCTCCGGCCTCCACGGAGCGGATTTCGTCGCGGATGGCCAGAAGCGCGGTGATGAACCGGTCGATCTCGGCCTTGGTCTCGCTCTCGGTCGGTTCCACCATCAGGGTTCCGGCCACCGGCCAGCTCATCGTCGGCGCATGGAATCCGTTGTCGATCAGCCGCTTGGCGATGTCATCCACCGTCACGCCCACATCGGCAAAGGGGCGGGTGTCAAGGATGCATTCATGCGCGACCCGGCCCCGGTTGCCCATATACAGGACCTCATAGGCCCCCCGCAGGCGCGAGGCGATGTAGTTCGCGTTCAGGATCGCCACGCGCGTGGCCTGCGTCAGCCCCTCGCCCCCCATCATCAGGCAATAAGCCCAGGAGATCAGCAGGATCGAGGCCGAACCGTATTGCGCCGCCGAAACCGCGCCGTCGCCCCCCGTCTCGGGGTGGCCCGGCAGATGCGGCGCCAGATGCGCCTTGACCCCGATTGGCCCCATGCCCGGGCCGCCACCGCCATGCGGGATGGCAAAGGTCTTGTGCAGGTTCAGGTGGCTGACATCGCCGCCCACCTCACCCGGTTTCACCAGACCGACCATGGCATTCATATTGGCGCCGTCGATATAGACCTGCCCGCCATGCTCATGCGTAATGCGACAGACCTCGCGCACGGTTTCCTCGAACACGCCATGCGTGCTGGGATAGGTGATCATGCAGGCGGCCAGACGGTCGCCCGCCGCGGCGGCCTTTTCGCGGAAATCCTCGACATCCACGTCGCCATTGGCGCTGGATTTGACGACGACCACCTCCATCCCCGCCATCTGCGCGCTGGCCGGATTGGTGCCATGCGCCGAAATTGGGATCAGACAGATGCGGCGCTGATCGTCGCCTCGGGCCTTGTGATAGGCGAGGATCGTCATCAGCCCGGCATATTCCCCCTGCGCGCCGCTGTTGGGCTGCATGGAGAACGCGTCATAGCCGGTGATCGTGCAGAGCTTGGCGGTCAGATCGTCGATGGCCTCCTTGTAGCCAAGCGCCTGATCGGCCGGCACGAACGGGTGCAGGCTGCCGAATTCCGGCCAGGTGATCGGCATCATCTCGGCCGCGGCGTTCAGCTTCATCGTGCAGGAGCCGAGCGGGATCATCGCCCGGTCCAGCGCAAGGTCGCGGTCCGACAACCGGCGCATATAGCGCATCATTTCAGATTCGGCCCGGTTCATGTGGAACACCGGATGGGTCAGATAATCGCTGGTGCGCAACATCGCCTCGGGGAAGCCAAGGCCCGGGTCCAGCGGCGCGACATACAGGATGCCAAAGGCCTTCAGCACCCGCTCCAAGACGCCCTCGTCCGAGGTTTCGTCCAGCGTGATGCCGACGCGGTTCAGCCCGATCTTGCGGAAGTTCAGCCCCTCAGCCCGGGCGGCGGCGAGGATACCCGCCTGCCCCACGCCGACCTCGACCGTGATCGTGTCGAAATAGGCCTCAGGCGCGACCTTGGCCCCCGCGGCGATCAGCGCATGGGCCAGACGGCGGGTCAGGAAATGCACCCGCTCGGCAATGGCGCGCAGACCCTTAGGCCCGTGGAAGACGGCATACATGCTGGCCATCACCGCCAGAAGCGCCTGCGCGGTGCAGACGTTCGACGTGGCCTTTTCGCGGCGGATGTGCTGCTCGCGCGTTTGCAGCGACAGGCGATAGGCGGGGGTGCCATGGCTGTCGACCGAGACGCCGACGATCCGGCCCGGCATGTTGCGCTTGAACGCGTCGCGGCAGGCCATGAAGGCGGCATGCGGCCCGCCATAGCCCATGGGCACGCCAAAGCGCTGCGCCGAGCCCACGGCGATATCGGCACCCATGGCGCCCGGCTCTTTCAGCAGCGTCAGCGCCAGCAGGTCCGTCGCCACCACGGCAATCGCCTTGGCCGCATGCAAAGCCTCGATCTGGGCGGTGAAGTCACGGACATGGCCATAGCTGCCGGGATACTGGAAGATCGCGCCGAAGACCTTCTCCGGTTCCAGCTTGTCGACCATATCCTCGATGATCTCGATGCCGAGAGGTTCGGCCCTTGTGCGGATCACGGCGATGGTCTGCGGGTGGCAGAAGCGGTCGACGAAGAACGCCCGCGCCTTGGACTTGGCGCTGCGTTCGGCCATGGTCATCGCCTCGGCCGCCGCCGTCGCCTCGTCCAGCAGGCTGGCGTTGGCGATATCAAGGCCGGTCAGATCGCAGACCATGGTCTGATAGTTCAGCAGCGCCTCCAGCCGGCCCTGGGCGATTTCGGGCTGATAGGGGGTATAGGCGGTATACCACGCCGGATTTTCCAGAATGTTGCGCTGGATCGCGGGCGGCGTCACCGTGCCGTAATAGCCCTGCCCGATCAGGCTGGTCATCACGCGGTTCTTCTTGGCCACCGCCTCCATCCGGGCCAGCAGCTCATGCTCGGCCAAGGGCGCCCAGTCCAGCGGGGTGGTCTGGCGGATCGAGGCGGGCACCGTCTCGTCGATCAGGGCGTCAAGGCTGGGCACGCCCACCGATTTCAGCATCTCGGCCATCTCGGCCGGAGAGGGGCCGATGTGGCGGCGGTTGGCGAAATCATAGGGGTTGTAGTCGGTCGGGGTGAAGGTCATCTCATCCGTCCTTGGTCATTCCACAAGCGCCGCCAGCTGGGCCAGAGACGAGGCCAAGGCATCGGCGTGATCTTCGGCAGAAATGCCGGGGGGAACATGGGTTGCGGTGATGCGGACACGGGTGCCCGCAGCTTCGGGATCAAAGTGCCAGTCCATCCGCATGACGCCCTGCATCTGCGGATCGTCACTGTCGAAGCGGCTGACAAAGGCCAGATGGCGCGGCGGGTCCAGCGCGACGAACTCGGCCGCCACCACATCCTCGCCCCCGCCGGATTTCCCGGCAATCTCAGGGTCTTCGTAGCGAAGGACAAGGCGGAACGCACCGCCGGGACGCGGGTCGAAGTGATCGACCCGGCCCGACATGCCCCGCGGCGGCAGCCAATGGATCAGCAGGGCCGGATCGGTCCAGCAGGAAAACAGCCGTGCGGCCGGGGCGGCGATCAGCCGTTCGGCACGGTCGGTGCGTCCGGTTGCCATATCACACGTCCCGCCCCTGCCGGTGTCAGCCGATGAAGTCCTTGTATTCGTCCTCGTCCATGAAGCCATCCAGCACGGACAGATCATCGACCTTCATCTTGAAGAACCACGCGGCGCCCAGCGGATCTTCGTTCACCAGCGCCGGGCTGTCGGTCAGCTTGTCATTGACGGCCACGATCTCGCCATCGACCGGGGCCAGAATGTCGGACGCGGCCTTGACGCTTTCGATCACGCAGATCTCGTCCCCCGCAGCCACCTGGGTCTCCGGCTCGGGCAGTTCGACAAAGACCACATCGCCCAGAGCTTCGGCCGCATGTTCGGTGATACCGACCACGACCAGATCGCCGTCAACGCGCAGCCATTCATGTTCCTTGGTGAATTTCATCGCCTTGGGTTCCCTGTTCAGCGTTTGTAATTCGTGGGGTGGAACGGCATGGCCGCCACCGTCACGGGAAGTTTCTTGCCCCGCACCTCGCCCTCCAGCGCGGTACCGGGCATGGCAAAGGCCGCGGGCACATAGCCCATGGCTACCGGCGCCTCGACCGACGGGCCGAAGCCGCCCGAAGTGACGGCGCCCAAGGGCGTGCCATCCGGTGCGAACAGCGCCGTGCCCTCGCGCATCGGCGCCCGGCCCTCGGGGCGCAGACCGACGCGCAGCCGCTCCGGCCCTTCGGTCAGCTCTTTCAGGATGCGGCCCGCGCCGGGGAAGCCGCCTTCCCGCCCGCCGCCCGCGCGGCGGACCTTCTGGATCGCCCAGATCAGCCCCGCCTCGACCGGGCTGGTCGTCTCGTCGATGTCATGGCCGTAGAGGCACAGCCCCGCCTCCAGCCGCAGGCTGTCGCGCGCACCAAGGCCGATGGGCAGCACCTCGGGCATCTCCAGCAACGCGCGGGCCAAGGCCAGCGCCCCGCCCGGATGAACCGAGATTTCAAACCCGTCCTCGCCGGTATAGCCGGAGCGGGAGACCCAGATTTCCCCGAATTCGGTCAGGAAGATCGCGGAATCCATGAATTTCATATCCGCCACGCCCGGCTCCAGCCGGGCCAGCGCCGCCTCGGCCATGGGCCCCTGCAGCGCCAGAAGCGCGCGGTCACCCTGCACCTCGACCTTTGCGACATCAGAGAGATGCGCGGCCAGATGGGCAAAGTCATGTTCCTTGCGCGCGGCATTCACCACCACATAGAAATGGCTGCCGCGGTTGGCAAACATCAGATCGTCCAGAATGCCGCCGGTGTCATTGGTAAACAGGCCATAGCGCTGACGGCCCTTGGCCAGACCCAGCACATCGACAGGCATCAGCCCCTCCAGCGCCAGGGCCAGCGCCTCCATCCCTTGCGTGGGGCGCAGGATCACCTGCCCCATGTGGCTGACATCGAACAGCCCGGCGGCGGCGCGGGTGTGCAGATGTTCCTTCATCACCCCCGCCGGATATTGCACCGGCATGTCGTAGCCTGCGAAAGGCACCATCTTGCCGCCCAGCCCGACGTGAAGGTCGTGCAGCGGCAGGCGCAGAAGATCGGTCAACCCGCGTCTCCCCGTCATATGGCCGGACACAGCCCGGCACCGATCACGGCAGTTCCCCTGCCGCCCGGTGCCCCCTCTGTCCCTGCCGCAACCTGCGGCGCCTGAGATCGTTATCCCTTCGGCGGGCGCGGCTGCGCCACTCTCCAGAGTCTTCCTGCGTGGAACGGTCCCTTGCGCCTGAGAGTTTACCGGGGCGGTTGCTCCTTCGGCACCGAGGCGGTTTTCACCCCCCGGATTCTCCCGATCCACTCCCATCGGTTAGCCCGGCCCGGGGCCGGATGGCAAGCGCAAAAAGCAGAACCGACGGATCGGGCAGGGAAACCGACATCAGGCGGCAGCGGCTGCCCGTTTGCGGATCACCCGCCATGCCAGCCAGACCGCCAGAAGGCCAAAGACGATGCCGCCCACCGACTGGCCGATCAGCACCCCCTGTGCCCCCCACCATTGCGCGCCGACATAGGCAAAGGGCACGGTGCCGATGGTGTGCCGCGCCCAGTTCACCGCTGTGGACTGCATCGCCGCGCCAAGGTTGTTGCAGGCCGCGTTGGAGACGAAGATCAGCCCGTTAAAGAAGAAGAACAGGCTCAGCGGGCCGCAGAACAGATAAAGCAGGTCGCGCGTCAGCCCCTCGGCATGGAACAGATCGGCCAGAGGCGCGCGCAACAGGAACAGCACGGCAGAGACCGCCACGATCACCAGCCCGGTGAACAGAACCGCCTCACGGAAGGTGCGGGCAACCCGGTCCATCCGCCCTGCGCCAAGGTTCTGGCCGAAGATCGGCCCCACCGCCCCCGCCAGCGCGAAGAGCATGGCAAAGGCCACCGGCGTCAGCCGTCCGGCAATCGCCATCCCCGCCACCGCCGCCTCGCCATAGCCGGCGACCATCCGCGTGATCAGCGCCTGCCCCACCGGCGTCGCCATCTGGGTCAGGATCGCCGGGCCGGAGATGGTGAACAGCGGCCGCACCTCCGCCGTCAGTCCCGCCGCCGTGACCGGGGCAAAGCCGCCGATCCGCCGCCAGACCGGCACCAGCGCCACCGCCGTCATCACGATGCGCGACCCCATCCCCGCCAGCGCGGCGCCTTCCAGCCCCCAACCAGCCCAAAGGATCAGGATCGGGTCCAGAATGGCCAGCGCCACCGCCGCCCAGACCGTCACCATCATCGCCGACCGCGCCGCCCCGTAAGAGCGCAGGATCGCGGCCCCGCAGATCCCCGCCATCAGGAGCGGCTGGCTCAGCGTATAAAGCTGCAGGAACAGGATCGTTTCGTCCGCGGTCCGCCCCGTCGCGCCAAGCGCGGGCACGATCCACGGCAAGGCCGCGAAGACCAGCGCCGAAAATGCCGTGCCCAGCACCAGACCAAGGATCAGCCCCCGGGTCGCCCGCTCCCGCGCCAGCCCGGGGTCGCCCTCACCCACCGCGCGCGAGACCCGCGCCGAAATCCCGATCGACAGCCCGATGCCAAAGGCGGTGGTGAAGAACATCACCGCACCCGCATAGCCCACGGCGGCGGTCAGCACCGGATCCATCAGCCATGAGATATAGATCATGTTGATCAGATCGACGATGAAGATCGCCATCAGCCCGACCGAGCCGGTCAGCGACATCACCGCCACATGGCGGAACAGATTGCCCTCGACAAACCGCGCCTGCGCCATGGCGCCCTCCCGCTTCCCGCAACGGGGGCGCAGCCGCCCCTATTTTCTGTCTGAGAATATCCTCCGGGGGTCCGGGGGGCGAAGCGCCCCCGGGGCAGCGGCAGGATCAGACGCCCGCCACCTTGCGCAGATGCGGCATGAGTTCGGCCATATCCGGCCCATGCGCCTGCCCGGTCAGCGCCTTGCGCAGCGGCATGAAGAGATCGCGGCCCTTGCGCCCGGTCGCCGCCTTGACCGCGCCCGTCCACTCGCCCCAGGTCGCCGCAGTCCAGGGCTGCGGCGGCAAAAGCGCCATGGCCTGCGCCACGAAATCGCGGTCGGCCTCGTCCACCACCGGCTCGGCCCCCTCGCTGAAGAGCCGCCACCACCCCGCCAGATCGTCCAGCACCGTGATATTGGCCTTCGCCACCGCCCAGAAGCCCTCGGCCTCGTCCGCCGGCACGCCAAGCGCGGCGATCCGCTCGCGCACAGAAGCGAAGGGCAGGCCCTGTACATGGGCGCGCGTCAGCGGGAACAGGTTCTCCGCATCGAATTCGGTCGGCGCAGTGCCGAAGCTGCCGATGTCGAAGCCCTCGGCCAGTTCGTCCAGCGACCCGGCCAGTTCCACCGGCTTCGACGAGCCGAGCCGCGCCATCAGCGACAGAAGCGCCATCGGCTCCACACCCGCCGCGCGCAGATCGCGCAAGGACAGCGCGCCCAGCCGTTTCGACAGTTTCTCGCCCCCGGGGCCTGACAGCAGCGAATGATGCGCGAATTCGGGCGGGGTGCCGCCAAGCGCCTCCATGATCTGGATCTGCGTCGCGGTGTTCGTCACATGGTCGGCACCGCGGACGATATGGGTCACCCCCATCTCCACATCATCGACCGAGGAGGCGAAGGTGTACAGCACCTGGCCGTCGGCCCGGATCAGCACCGGGTCCGAGACCGAGGCCGCGTCGATGGAGATCGGGCCGATGATCCCGTCATTCCACTCGATCCGGGTCTGGTTCAGGAGGAACCGCCAGTAGCCCGGTTGCCCCGCCCCGCGCAAAGCCTCTTTCTGCTCCGCCGACAGCGCCAGCGCGGCGCGGTCGTAGACCGGCGGGCGGCCCATGCCGATCTGCTTCTTGCGCTTCAGGTCCAGCTCGGTCGGGGTCTCGAAACATTCGTAGAACCGCCCCTCGGCCCGCAGCCGGTCGGCCGCCTCGCGGTAGCGGTCATAGCGGTGCGACTGCCGCTCCACCCGGTCCCAGTGCAGGCCCAGCCACTCCAGATCCTGCATCAGCGCGTCGATATATTCCTGCTTCGACCGCTCCTGATCGGTGTCGTCCAGCCGCAGGATGAAGGTGCCGCCCGACTTGCGGGCGATCAGATAGTTCATCAGCGCGGTGCGCAGGTTGCCCACATGGATATAGCCGGTGGGCGAAGGGGCAAAACGGGTGACGACGGGTCGCGACATGACGGTCTCCTTGACCGGCTTCCCTTGGCACAGCCCCCCGCGATTGTCCAGTTTCCCCGCCCGCGCGCCCCGCACAGCCGTGTTGATCCAATGGCATGGCCGCGGGGCGCGGCCATAATCCTTTTGCCTCGCCTGCGGCGCTTGTGCGCCTTGGCTCAGGCAGGCGCTCCGCGCGGGGATATTTGGACAAAGTGGAAAGCCCATTCCAGTTTGCCCAAATATCCCGGGGGAGTCTCCGCAGGAGACGGGGGCAGCGCCCCCTTCCCCGGCCGCGGCGGGGCGCCTATGTTTGCCGCATGACACATCCCTTGCCCGAGACCATCGCCCCCTCCCTTGAGCTGATCGAACAGCTGGCTCATGACGCCGTGGCCAACCTGCCCGATCCCTGGCGCGAACCGGCCACCCATGTGGTTTTGCGGATCGAGGATTTCCCGCCCGAAGAGATGCTGGAGGCGATGGATCTGAACGACCCCTTCGAGCTGACCGGGCTTTACGAAGGCATCCCCCTGACCGAGAAATCCGTCCATGATCAGCCGATGCACCCGGATCTGATCTGGTTGTTCCGCCGCCCCATTCTGGATGAATGGGCCGAGCGCGGCGATGTCTCCATCGGCGAGCTGATCACCCATGTGGTGGTGCATGAGCTGGCCCATCATTTCGGCTGGAGTGATGAGGACATCGCCCGGATCGACCGCTGGTGGGAGTGATCCGGTCACGTCCCTGTGAGGGGAAGTGAACCGTTCCCGTCCCTGAACCGTCTTATCCTTCAGTGACCAGATCTCAGGAGGATGCCATGACGACTTTCAAGCCGCCGCATTTCCCGGTGGGGGGCCTCTCGCGCCGGCAGGCGCTGACCGCCGCCGCCCTGCTTCCCGCCGCTGCCACGATGGCCCCCATGCTCAGCCCGACCCGCGCCACCGCCCAGACCACCCCTGCCCAGGCCGCCCCTGCCGGCCCCGGCGTGCCGCCGTTTTACCGTGTCGCACTTGGCGGGTTCGAGGTCACCGCTTTGCTGGCCGGGTCACGCCTTCTGGAAAATCCGAAGGAGACCTTCGGCACCAATGCCAGCGACGAGGATTTCGCCGCCGCCGCGGCCGAGAATTTCCTGCCCGCGGACAAGAGCCGCAATTTCTTTACCCCGGTTCTGGTGAACACCGGCACGGATCTGGTGCTCTTCGATGCCGGCCTTGCTCCTGAGGGCATCGTCACCGCGCTGGCCGCCGCCGGGGTCTCGCCCGAACAGATCAGTGCCGTGGTGCTGACCCATATGCACGGTGACCATATCGGCGGGCTGGCCGCCGAAGACGGGACGCCCACCTTTGCCAATGCCCGCTATATCACCGGACGGGCGGAATATGATCATTGGGCCGGGCAGACGAACGAAGGTTTCGACGCCAAGGTCCGCCCGCTGGCCGAAAAGATGACTTTTCTGGAAGACGGCGGAGAGGCGATGACCGGCATCACCGCCCTGCTGGCCCCCGGCCATACGCCCGGTCACATGATCTATCATCTGGAAAGCGGTGGCCAGCGGCTGGCACTGACGGCGGATACGGCGAACCACTATGTCTTCTCGCTGCAATATCCCGACTGGGAGGTGCGCTTCGATGCCGACAAGGCGGGGGCGGCGGCCAGCCGGCGCAAGGTCTTTGGCATGATCGCCACCGACCGTATCCCCTTCATCGGCTATCACATGCCCTTCCCGGCCTTTGGCTATGCCGAGCCGAAGGGCGACGGCTTCCGCTTCGTGCCGCACAGCTATCAGCTGATGCTGCAGGGCTGAGACACCAACCCGGCCGCAAGGGCGTTTCCTGCGCGGCCGGGCCGGGCTATCCTGCGCCATCCCTTGCAGGAGACCGCCCGATGACCCCGCCCGCGCCGATCCTGACCCTGACGCTGAACCCTGCGCTGGACATGGCGACCGAGGTGGCCGAGATCATTCCCGGCCACAAGCTGCGTTGTGGCGAGCCCCTGCTGGACCCTGGTGGCGGCGGACTGAACGTCAGCCGGGCCATCCGCGCGCTTGGCGGCGAAAGCCTTGCCTTGGTGGCGCTTGGCGGGCTGTCGGGCGACCGGCTGGCCGGGCTCATCCGGCAGGCGGGCGTGACCTTCCTGTCGATACTTGGCCCGGGAGAGACGCGGACCTCGCTTTCGGTGCGGGAAACCGCGACCGGGCGGCAATACCGCTTCATGCTGCCCGGCCCGATCTGGGGCAAGGCCGAGCGGGAAAGGGTCTTCACCCTCCTGCGCGCCACAGCCCGGCCCGGCGGGTTTTCGGTGATCTCCGGCAGCCAGCCGCCGGGCATGCCGGTGGGCTTTGCCAGTGAACTGGCCGAGGCGATGCCGGACAGCCGCACTATCCTTGACACCTCGGGCAAGCCCTTGGTCGAGGCGGTGAAACGCCCGGTTCCGGGGCTGGAAATCCTGCGGATGGACGGCGAAGAGGCCGAAAGCCTGACCGGCGACCCACTGACCAGCCGCGAAGAGACGGCCGATTTCGCCCAGAGCCTTGTCCGGCAGGGCGTGGCGCGCAAGGTGGTGGTGGCGCGCGGCGCCGATGGCAATGTGCTGGCCACCGCGGACCGCCGCATCTTTGCCCGCGCGCCGCAGGTGGCGGTGAAATCCGCCGTCGGTGCGGGTGACAGCTTCGTCGCGGGGCTGGTCCTCGCCCTTGCCCGCGGCCAGTCCGATGACGAGGCACTGGCGCTGGCCGGGGCGGCCGCCGCAGCCGCCGTGATGACCGAGGCGACACAACTCTGCCGCCCCGAAGACGTGATGCGCCTTCTGCCACAATCGGTGGTCACCGCCGTCTGATCAATAGCCGCGGCTGCGGTCCACCAGATGCAGGAAGGGCATCCCCGCCTCGCCCCGGCGGATGTTCTCGGCAATCACCTGAACGGCCGATGAGGTCCGCGTCGCCGCCGCCACATGCGGGGTGACGGTCACCCGCGGATGCGCCCAGAACGGATGTCCGGCGGGCAAGGGCTCCACCCGGAACACATCCAGCGTGGCATGGGCCAGATCGCCGCGGTCCAGCGCGGCAAGAAGCGCGTCATCGTCGATCAACGCCCCCCGCCCGGGGTTCACGATCACCGCCCCCCGTGGCAGATGCGCCAGCGAGACGGCATTCAGGATGTTCTCCGTCTCTGGCGTCCGCGGCAGCAGCGTGACCACGATCTGGGCCGAGGACAACGCCTGCACCAGACCCTCCGGCCCATGGACGGTGGAAAGGCCCGGTATCTCCTTCGCGGTCCGGCTCCACCCCGTCACCGGAAAGTTCAGCGCCTGCAACGCGCGCGCGACCGCCAGCCCCAGCTCTCCGACCCCCAGAACGGTGACCGGCCGCGCCCGCGCCAAGGGCGGCCCGCCCGGCTGCCACAGATGGGCCGGGTTCTGGATATGGCGGTCCATCCCCAGATGGTGGCGCAGTACATGACCCGTCACCCATTCGACCATGCCCTCGGTCAGTCCGGGATCGACCATCCGGCACAGCGGCTGCGTCAGGCTCCGGTTGCCCACGATCCGCTCCACCCCCGCCCAAAGCGACAGGACCGCCTTCGTGCCGGAGTAGGGCGCGAAATCCTGCAAAGGAGCCGAGGGCGCGTAGACGATGTAATCGACCGCGGCAGGATCGGGGGCCTCGGTCACGATCTGCGCCTCCACCCCCGCCGCCGCCAGCGCCGGCGCGAGATGGGGTTCGTAATCGGGCCAAAGGTCGGGGGCGGCAAACAGGATCAGCGTCATGGCCGCAGACTGCGCCGCAGGCTGCGCCCTTGTCCAGCCATCAAACGGAGCGGCCGCAGGCGGCCGCAATCCTTGGTCCTCGCCTCTGGCGCGTTCCGCGCCAACCGGCTCAGACATGCGCTCCGCGCGGGGATATTTGAACAAAGTGGAAAACCCATTCCAGTTTGCCCAAATATCCCGGGGGAGTCGCGGCACGCGACGGGGGCAGCGCCCCCGCCCGAGGGCCCGCGTGGACCACGCGGGGCCGAGACAAAAGACCCGCGGCGCAGCCGCTCCGCAAGGTCAGCGGCAGGGGTCAGCGGGGACGGTGGACATGGGCGCTCTGGACCAGACCGAAACCCACGAGGATCACCAGCATGGCCGAACCACCATAGCTCAACAGCGGCAGCGGCACGCCCACCACAGGTGCCATCCCCATCACCATCGACAGGTTCACCGCGATGTAGAAGAAGAAGTTCGCCGCCACCCCGATGATGAGGAGCGACGAGAACCTGTCGCGGTTCTGCAGCGCGGCGACCATGCAGAAGCCGATGATCAGCGCATAAAGCGCCAGCAGTGAGAAAGCACCGATGAAGCCGAATTCCTCGGCCAGCGTGGTGAAGATGAAATCGGTGTGCTTTTCGGGCAGAAAGTTCAGCCGCGACTGGGTGCCCTGCATGAAGCCCTTGCCGCTCCACCCGCCGGAGCCGAGGGCGATCTTGGCCTGGATGATGTTGTAGCCCGCCCCCAAGGGATCGGCCGAGGGGTCAAGGAAGGTGTCGATCCGGCGATACTGGTAGTCGTGCAGGAACTGCCATGGGGTGCCCCGGGTCAGGAACACCCCCGCCACCGCCCCGACGGACAGGCTGATCACGCCTGCGAAATACCACAGGCTGACACCCGCGGCGAACATCACCGCCCCGCCCGCCAGAAGGAGCATCAGCGAGGTGCCGAGGTTCGGCTGCATCAGCACCAGCACCGTCGGCGCCACCGTCAGCAGGACCGGGATCAGCACCCAGAGCGGGCGCGAGACCTTGCGGATGTCCAGCCAGTCATAATAGGCGGCCAGCATCATCACGAGGCTGAACTTCATCATTTCCGACGGCTGCAGGCGCAGGGGGCCGATGTCGATCCAGCGCTGCGCGCCCATGCCCACCTGCCCCATGATCTCGACCAGGATCAGCAGGATGAAGGCCACGATATAGGCCGCGCCCGCCATGCTGCGCCAGACCCAGACCGGGACCATGGCCACAGTGAACATCAGGACCAGCCCCACGCCCAGAACCTGCGCCTGCCGCCGGGCCCAGATGTCGAAATCGCCCCCCGCGATGGAATAGAGCATCAGGATCCCGACCGAGGCCACGGCGATCACCAGCACCACAAGGGGCCAGTTGATATACAGCACCTTGCGGAAGCCGGTCGGCACCTGTTTCAGGCGGTTCTCGAAAAAGGCCATGGCGGGTCCCTCAGGCCTCTTCCGGCTTCGGCGCGGCCCCGGTCGCGGGATCGCGCAAGGGCAGCTCCTTCAGCATGGTCTCGATCCGGCCACGCTGCGCCTTGGGATAGGACTCGAGCGGCGGCACCCCGCCATGCAGCGCGGCAAGGATCACGTCGCGGGCAATCGGCGCGGCTGCGGTGGAGCCGCCGCTGCCATGTTCCACCACGACCGAAACCGCATAGCGCGGATTGTCATAGGGGGCATAGCCCACGAAGAGGGCATGGTCGCGCCGGTTCCACGGCAGCTGATCATTGGAGATCACGCCCCGCGCGCGTTCTGCCGCCGTGATGTTGCGCACCTGGCTGGTGCCGGTCTTGCCCGCGAAGACCATCGTCGGCTCGACGATCTTGCTGCTTTTGGCGGTGCCGCGTTCGGCGTTGATCACATCATGCATACCCTGCCGCATGGCGCGCAGATGGCTGTCCTTCAGGCCCAGTTCCGGCGCCTCGGCCACAGGCACCTCTTGCCCGTCGATCATCCGCACCAGCCGCGGCGCCACCGCGCGGCCGCTGGCGATCCGGGCGGACATCACGGCCAGCTGCAAGGGCGAGCTCAGCACATAGCCCTGCCCGATCGAGGCGTTGATCGTATCGCCGATCCGCCAGTCCTGCTTGTGGCGTTCCTGTTTCCAGGCCTTGGTCGGCATGTTGCCTTCGGTGATGGCCGACATCGGCAGATCGTGCCGGATGCCAAGACCCAGCTTGCGGCCCATTTCGGCGATCTTGTCGATGCCCACCTTCTGCGCCACGTCGTAATAGAAGACGTCGCAGCTCCATGTCAGGGAATTGGTCAGGCTGACCGTGCCGTGTCCGCCCCGGCTCCAGCAGTGGAAGCGGCGGCCGCCGAATTCCAAATAGCCCGGGCAACGCACCTTGTAGCCTTCGTCGATGACGCCGGCATCCAGTGCGGCCAGCGCGGTGACCATCTTGAAGGTGGATCCCGGCGGATAGGCGCCCGAGACCGTCTTGTTCGCCAGCGGCCGGTGGTCGTTCTCGGTCAGGGCGGCATAATCGGTGTGGCTGATCCCGCGCACGAACAGGTTTGGATCGAAGGACGGGGCCGAGGCGCAGCAGAGAATGTCGCCGTTCGTCACATCCATGACCACCACGGCGGCGCTTTCGCTGCCCAGCCGGGCCTGCGCGAAGTTCTGCAGATCGGCGTCGATGGTCAGGCGGATGTCCGATCCGGGATCGCCCTCGTTCCGCTCCAGCTCGCGCATCACGCGCCCGACCGAATTGACCTCGATCCGCTTGGTCCCGGCGTTGCCGCGCAGATCGGCTTCCATGAATTTTTCCACGCCGATCTTGCCGATCTGGAATTTCGGCAGCCGCAGCACCGGATCGGGGTTTTCCAGCCCCTCAAGGTCTTTCTCGGACACCGGGCCGACATAGCCCACCACGTGCGCGAAATCGGTGTCGCGCGGATAGATCCGCGACAGGCCCACCTCAGGCGTGACGCCGGGCAATGCGGGGGCGTTGATGGCAACCTTGGAGAAATCCTGCCACGCCAGCCGGTCCTTCACCACCACGGGGACAAAGGCCGAATTCTTGCGGATTTCGGCCAGCGTGCCTTCCATATCTTCGGCCGACATCGGGATCAGCCCGGCCAGACGGTGCATGACCATCTCGACATCGCCCGCATCCTCACGCGTGATGACGACGCGGTAATTCTGTTCGTTCCCGGCGATCAGCTTGCCATTGCGGTCCTGAATCTGGCCGCGCTCCGGCGGGATCAGCCGCACGTTGATGCGGTTTTCCTCGGCCAGCAGGCGGAATTCCTCGGCCTGGTCGATCTGGAGATAGCGCATGCGCACGCCAAGCGCCGCCACCATGGCCGCCATGCCGCCCGAGAGCAGGAGCCCGCGCCGCGTGATCATCCGGGCGCTGTCTTCGGTTTCCTTGGGTGTCCGTCTCACAGGCGCCTCCCGTAATCGTCCACTTCGCCGGTGGCCGGCTTGCGCAGGTCAAAGGCCAGCCGCGACAGGCCCACGATCACCGGATAGGCCAGGATAGACCAGATCACCTGCACCACCGCAAAGCCAAAGGGCGGCTGCGGCAACAGGGCCAGCATGAAGGCCAGCCGGTAGGCCAGCAGCATCGCCAGCATCAGGCCCGAGGCCAGAAGCCATTCCACCACGAAGTTCAGCTCCCGCGTCAGCGCCGTGCGCGAGCGCAGGAATTCCGTCGCCATCACCACAAGCGCGGTCCAAAGGCCGGGCGGCCGCATCAGGATCAGATCCTCGGTCAGGGTGACAGCCACGATCAGCCAGACCGGCAGGAAATCCGGCCGCCGCATCATCCAGGCCAGCATGAAGCACAAAAGGATATCCGGCCCGGGAAAGGCCCCGGCCGTATTGCCCAAGGGCAGAAGCTTCAGAAACAGCATCAGCACGGCCAGCCCCACAAAGGCCAGCCGGTAGCCCCAGGGGTCCGCGCGCCAGAATTCAGCCATCGGCCGCCGTCCCGGCGGTGGCCCCGTCGCCGCCCTCGGCCGCGCCGGACCCGCCATCCTCGACATTCCCGGCCCCCGGAACCGGCGGGGCGGCGGCTTCACTCTCGGGGTCCACTTCGGGAACCGGGACGGATGGCAGCGGCGCCGCGATCACGCCGCCCGCATCCATGATCGGCTCCAGCTCATGGCTGCGCAGCACGCGCAGGAATTCCAGCCGCTGGTAATCGGCGGCCAGCACGACCCGCAGCCGCCGGTCCGACCCCATGACCACCTGCCCCACCAGCAATCCTGCCGGGAACACGCCGCCATCGCCCGAAGTGACCACGCGGTCGCCCGGCCGCACCTCATCGGTGTTCTCAATGAACTCCAAAAGCGGCAGCGGAGAATTGTCGCCGGACAACAGCGCCTTCTGGCCCGAGGGCTGAATGGTGATCGGAATCCGGCTGGAGGTGTCGGTGACAAGGATCACCCGGCTGGTGCGTTCACCCACGCCCGAGATGCGGCCCACAAGGCCGATCCCGTCCATCGTGGCCCAGCCGTCGCGGATACCGTCGCGCGCGCCGACATTCAGCAGGACGGACTGGCGGAACGGGCTGCCGCTGTCGGCCATGACCACGCCGGTCACATGCGTCAGCTTCGGGTCCAGCCGCACCTGATTCAGGTCCAGCAGCCGGGCATTCTTCTGCTCCAGCTGCAAGGCCGCCTCTTTCCAGGCTTTCATGGTCTGAAGCTCGCGCTTCAACTCCTGATTTTGTTCATAAATCCGGGTGTAGGACTGGAAATCCTCGACCATGCCCATGATGCGGGTGACCGGGGCCAGCGCCCAGTCCATGTTCGGCACCACCGCATCGACCAGCGCCGCGCGGAAACGTTCCACCCGCGGACTGTCGATCCGCCACAGGATGAAAAGGCCCAGCAGAACCAGCACCAGAAGCCCGACCAGCAGGCGCCGGATCGGGGTGGCATAATCTTCGGGTCCGGTGCGGGTCTTGGCCACGGGATGCTCGGGTCAGGGTCGGGCCGGGGCCACGGGGGTCCCGGGGATCAGCTGTCGTAGTCGATGACGTGACGCAGTTGCTTCTCGTATTCCAGCGCCTTGCCGGTGCCGAGGGCAACACAATTCAGTGACTCGTTCGCGACCGAGATCGACAGGCCGGTCTGTTCGCGCAACGACAGGTCCAGATCGCCCAAGAGCGCCCCGCCCCCGGTCAGCATGACGCCCCGGTCCACGATATCGGCGGCAAGGTCGGGCGGCGTCGCCTCCAGCGCCTGCATCACCGCATCGCAGATCTGCTGCACGGGTTCGGCCAAGGCCTCGGCCACCTGCGCCTGATTGATCTCGGTCTCTTTCGGCACACCATTCAGCAGGTCGCGCCCGCGGATCTGCATCGACGAGCCGCGGCCGTCATCCGGCATCCGTGCCGTGCCGATGCTGGTCTTGATCCGCTCCGCGGTGGATTCCCCGATCAGCAGGTTCTGGTGGCGGCGCAGATAGGCGATGATCGCCTCATCCATGCGGTCGCCGCCCACGCGGACCGACCGCGCATAGACGATATCGCCCAAGGACAGCACCGCCACCTCGGTCGTGCCGCCGCCGATATCCACCACCATGCTGCCGGTGGGTTCGGTGATCGGCATGCCCGCCCCGATGGCCGCAGCGATGGGTTCGGCGATCAGCCCGGCCCGGCGGGCGCCCGCCTGCAGCACGGAGTTGCGGATCGCGCGCTTTTCCACCGGCGTCGCGCCATGCGGCACGCAGACGATGATCTTGGGCTTGGCAAAAGTGGTGCGCTTGTGAACTTTGCGGATGAAATGCTTGATCATTTCTTCCGCCGCCTCGAAATCGGCGATCACGCCGTCGCGCATCGGGCGGATCGCCTCGATCGAACCCGGCGTCCGGCCCAGCATCAGCTTGGCATCTTCGCCCACGGCCAGCACCTGCTTCTTGCCGTCCTTGTTGTGATAGGCCACCACGGACGGCTCGTTCAGGACGATCCCCTTGCCGCGGATATAGACCAGCGTGTTCGCCGTGCCGAGGTCGATGGCCATATCGGACGAAAAGAGGCCGGGGATAAGCGACATGCGGGCTCAGTCCTTCGTAGGGTTGCCGGAACCGGGCAAAACCCGGGTTCCCCGCGACTCAGAGGCGGCTCTGGCGGGGCGCCTCCATATAATTGGCTGTGCCGAAAACCGGAAGGGCAAGGCGCGGGGGGATGCGCAAATCCGCGTGTTCGGTAAAAATCCGGCACTCGGATGGGCAAAATCGCGGCAAAGGTCACATGCGTTTACCTTTTGCAACAATATCCCCGTTCCGGCCTGCCGGAATCGGTCCTTAGCCCGGCAGGCCGGGGCGAAGGCTGTGCCCGCTGCTGCGGTCATGCAGCGCCACAACGGCCAGCGCCAGCAGGCCAAGGACCGACAGGCCGATCCCCACAAGGCCCGGCGACTGCCAGCCCCAGCCCGCCGTCAGCGCCATGCCCGCGACCCAGGGGCCAAGCGCATTGGCCGCGTTGAAGGCCGCATGGTTCATCGCCGCGGCCATGCTTTGCGCCCGGCCCGCCACGTCCATCAGCCGGGTCTGCAGCGGGATGAAGACCGAAGGCAGGCCCAGAATGAACGAGGAGAGAACCATCAGCGGCCAGCTGCCCACCACCAGCGCGGCGAAGCCCTGTGCCACCATGGCCAGCAGGATCAGCGCCAGCGTGGCCCGCTTGGCCCCCAGCCGGATGGTCATGCGCGCAGCGGCGATGCTGCCCAAAGTGCTGCCGATGCCGAAGGCCGACAACATGGCCGGCACGGCCCAGCCCGGCGGCTGCGACGTGGCCAGCATCGCGGCGGACAGATAGGCATAGACCGCGAACATCCCGCCGGATCCGACGACGCCCACCATCAGCGTCAGCACCACCCGCGGATTGGCCAGCGCGGCCAGCTCCTGCATCGGGCGGGCATCGGCGGGCACACCCTGCCGCGGGGCAAAGCGCCAGATCAGGAAGCCCGCGATCAGCGCCAGCAGGCCCGGCAGCGCAAAGCCCGCCCGCCAGCCAAACGCCTGCCCAAGCGCGCTGGCCACCGGGACACCGACGATATTCGCCACGGTCAGCCCCAGCAGGACCTGCGTCACGCCCTTGGCCCGCATCTCGCGCGGCAGGGCATCGGCGGCCATCAGCATGGCCACGCCCAGATAGCCGCCATGCGGAAGACCGGCCAGAAACCGGGTGGCGACCAGCGTGCCAAAGCCGGGCAGCACGGCGGCCAGCAGATTCAGCAGGCCATAGGCCGCGATCAGCCCCGCCAGATAACGCCGCCGCGGCAGCCGCGCGCCGAGGATCGAGGTGATGGGCGCCCCTACCACCACGCCAAGCGCATAGGCGCTGATGACATGGCCCGCTTCCGGCTCGGTCACGCCCAGATCGGCGGCATACCACGGCAGCAGGCCCATGGCGGCAAATTCCGACGTGCCGATGGCAAAGGCGCCCAAGGCCAGCGAAAGGATGACGAGGGTCAGGTTCTTGGTCTCGGGGGACATACGGAAATCCGGCATCGGGGGTTCGCGTTAGCGATATCAGCATCGTGGTCGCCGCGCCATTGCTGCACTGCGGAAATCCGCCATGCGCGCCCGTCAACCCTGCCCTGCGGCGCAGAGGATCAGGCGGCCCGGGCGCCCCAGAGGATAACACCGGCCCCGGCCAGCGCCAGCGCAGCACCCGCCAGATCGGTCAGCCGCGGCGCCTGCCCCTCAGCCAGCCACAGCCACAGGAGCGAGGCCACGATATAGACGCCGCCATAGGCCGCATAGCTGCGCCCCGCCGCATCGGCGGGTGTCAACGCCAGCAACCAGCCGAAGGCGATCAATGAGACCGTGCCCGGCACCAGCCAGAGCGCGGATGCCCCCTGCTTCCACCAGGCCCAAAAGGCAAAACAGCCCGCAATCTCGGCCAGCGCGGCGGCGGCATAAAGCGCCGCCATCATGCGCCGGATCCGTCGCGCCAGCGCATAGCGATGGGATAGCGGCGGTCCAGCCAGAAGGCCTTTTGCGTCAGCCGTACACCCGGCGCGGACTGGAACCGCTTGTATTCGCTGATGTAGAGCAGATGCTCGATCTTCTTCACCGTCGCGCGGTCAAAGCCGCGGTCCACCAGATCGGCCACGGATTCGTCCCGCTCGACCAGTCCTTCAAGAATGGCGTCCAGCATCTCATAGGGCGGCAGGCTGTCCTCGTCCTTCTGGTCGGGGCGCAGTTCGGCGCTCGGCGGCTTGGTGATGATCCGTTCCGGGATGACCATCCCGGCCGGGCCTTTCATCCAGTCGCGGTGATGTTCGTTGCGCCAGCGGGCGGTCAGGAACACCCGGGTCTTGTACATATCCTTGATCGGATTGTAGCCGCCGTTCATGTCGCCGTAGATCGTGCAATAGCCCACGGCCACCTCGGACTTGTTGCCGGTGGTCAGGAGCATGGCGCCGAACTTGTTGGAAATCGCCATCAGCATCACGCCGCGCAGGCGGGACTGGATGTTCTCTTCGGTGATCCCCGGTTCGGTCCCGGCAAACAGCGGCGCCAGCGCCTCGCCCACGGCCGCCTGCGCGCCACCGATGGGCACCGTGTCCAGACGGCAACCCAGAAGCCGCGCCGCCTCACCCGCGTCTTCCAGCGAATGGTCGCTGGTGTAGGCCGAAGGCAGCATCACGCAATGCACATTCTCGGGGCCGATGGCATCCGCGGCAATCGCCGCCACGATTGCGCTGTCGATGCCGCCGGACAGGCCGAGGACAACCTTTTTGAACCCGGTCTTCGCCATGTAATCGGCCAGTCCAATGACACAGGCGCGATAATCCGCCTCTCCGATGGGGGGGATGTCGGCGATCGTGCCGGTATCCGCGCGCCAGCCGTCGTCGCCGCGGCGGAAGGTGACCATCTCCACCGCCTCGTCGAACTGCGGCATCTGCACCGCCAGCCGCCCGCCGGGGTTCAGCACCATGCTCGACCCGTCAAAGACCTGATCGTCCTGCCCGCCCACCATGTTCAGATAGCAGAGCGGCAGCCCCGTCTCGACCACGCGCGAGATCATGAGGTTCAGCCGCAGGTTCGGCTTGCCCCGGTGATAGGGGCTGCCGTTCGGGATCAGCAGGATTTCCGCCCCCGTCTCGGCCAGGGTCTCGGCCACATCGGGGTGCCAGGCATCCTCGCAGATCGGTGTGCCGATGCGGACCCCGTTCACCACATAAGGGCCGGTCACATCGGCCGAGGCGAACAGCCGCTTTTCATCGAAAACCGCATCATTCGGCAGATGATGCTTCAGCACGCGGGCATGGACGCGCCCGCCCTCTAGCACATACCATGCGTTATAAAGTTTGGTCCCGAACAAGGCCGGGCCGCCGATGCCAAGGGCCGGGCCATCGGCAATCTCGGCGGCCAGCGCCTCGACCGCGCGGATCGCATCCTGATGGAAGGCTGGCTTCAGGATCAGGTCCTGCGTCTGATAGCCGGTCACGAACATCTCGGTCAAAGCGACCATATCGGCGCAGGCATCGCGACCCTGCTGCCAGAAGGCGCGGGCCTTTGCGATATTCCCGGCGATGTCGCCGACCACGGGGTTGGCCTGCACCAGCATCAGCCGGAATACGTCGGTCATCGCGGGTCTCCTCTGCGCGTGGTCCCGGTTCTAACGGCATATGCCGCCGCGTGAAAGGGCGCCCGGCCGCTCCGGCTGGCGTGACTGGACGCAGACCGGCCCCGCCGCTAGGCTCAGCCGCGAATTCAACCCGGAGACAGACGCGATGCGCATTCTTTCGGCAACCCTTCTTGCTGCCACGCTTGCCGCCCCCGCCCTGCTGACCGGGCCCTTCACACGGCCTGCCCTCGCCCAGTCGGAAAGCGAGGTCATCACCAAGCAATATGACGACGGTTCGGTCTACGAAGGCACGTTCCGGAACGGACGTCAGCACGGCAAAGGCACTTACCGGCTTCCCAACGGCTATGAATACAGCGGCGACTGGGTGGACGGTGAGATCAAGGGCCAGGGCACGGCGCGCTATCCCAACGGTTCCGTCTATGAAGGCGCCTTCGACAAGGGTCAGCCTCAGGGCCGCGGCAAGATCACCTTCGCCGATGGCGGCACCTATGATGGTGACTGGACCGAAGGGAAGATGACGGGGACCGGCACCGCCACCTATCCCAACGGCGCCACCTATACCGGCAGTTTCGTCAACGGCCAGCGTCAGGGCAAGGGCACGCTCCAGAACCCCGGCGGCTATCGCTACGAAGGCGACTGGCTGGCTGGCGCCAAGGAAGGTCAGGGCAAGATGACCTATGCCGATGGCACCACCTATGACGGCGGCATGGCCCGGGATGAGCGCGAGGGTCAGGGCACGCTGATCATGCCGAATGGCCTGACCTATGCCGGCCAATGGTCCGCAGGCCAGATCAACGGCACGGGCAAGCTGACCCAGCCCAATGGCGATGTCTACGAAGGCGCCTTCGTCAATGGCCAGCGCGAGGGCAAGGGCAAGACCACCCATGCCTCGGGCGATGTCTATGACGGCGACTTCAAGGCGGACCGCCGCCATGGTCAGGGCACCTTCACCGCGAAGGACGGCTTCAAATACGAAGGGTCGTGGGTCGAAGGACGGATGGAGGGGACAGGATCGGTCACCTATCCCGACGGTTCGGTCTATGTCGGCGCGATGAAGGGCGACCAGCCCGAAGGCCAGGGCGCCATCACCTACCCCGACGGCAGCACCTATCAGGGCGCATGGGCGCGCGGGGTGATTCAGGGCAAAGGCCGCGCCACCTATGCCAGCGGGCAGGTCTATGAGGGCGATTTCGCCTCGGCCCAGCCCGAGGGCACCGGGCTGATGACCTACCCGGACGGCTACCGCTACGACGGCGACTGGAAGGCTGGCGTGCGCGAGGGTCAGGGCACCGCGACCTATCCGGACGGCACCGTCTACAAAGGTGGCTTCAAGGCGGGCAAGCGCGAGGGTCAGGGCGAGATGACCATGACCGACGGCTTCCGCTATGTCGGCGCATGGGCCGGGGGCGAAATCGACGGTCAGGGCATTGCCACCTACCCTTCGGGCGATGTCTATGAGGGCCTGTTCAAAGCTGGCAAGCGCGAGGGTCAGGGCAAGATGACCTATGCCAACGGACAGGTGGCCGAGGGGGTATGGAAGGATGGCATCCTGACCGCCCCGGCGCCGGCCGCCCCGGTGCCCGAAGCCGAGGCGCCCTGACCTCTCAACCAGAGGCGGGTTCGCGGCGCGCGGGCTGAAACGCCCACGCCACCTGCCCGCGCTTTGACCGTGACACGGAATCTGCGGCGGCAGAATCGGCTGATTCGGGCAAAGTTTGCAAACTGAGCCCGATTTCGCCGGACATTTTCCTGCCAGAACCGCTTTGCAAATATTTGCAGTTCAAAGCCGCGAACTTCTGCAAAATATTCCCGCATGGCTCCGGATGTTGCCGGTAACAAAGTTGCCGCCCTGCCCCCGGGTGACGTAACAAATGCCACGCTTTGGAGGAGGGCTGTGATGGGTTACGCCGAGGTCTATGGTCAATGGAAAGCCGACCCCGAGGGGTTCTGGATGCAGGCCGCCCAGGGGATCGACTGGGTCCGCCCGCCCTCTCGCGCGCTGGATGACAGCCGGGCGCCGCTTTACGAATGGTTCTCCGATGCGCAGGTGAACACCTGCTGGAACGCCGTCGACCGCCATGTCGAGGCCGGGCGCGGCAACAGCCTTGCCATCATCCATGACAGCCCGGTCACCCATCTGAAAAAAGGCATCACCTATGCCGAGCTTCAGAAACGGGTGGCCAGCCTTGCCGGTGCCCTGCGCGCCAAGGGCGTGGAAAAGGGCGACCGCGTCATCATCTACATGCCGATGATCCCCGAGGCGCTGGAGGCGATGCTGGCCTGTGCCCGTCTCGGTGCCATCCACTCGGTCGTCTTCGGCGGCTTTGCCGCGAACGAACTGGCGGTGCGGATCGACGACTGCACGCCCAAGGCGATCATCGCCGCCTCCTGCGGGATCGAGCCGAACCGGACCGTGCACTATAAACCGCTGCTGGACGCCGCCGTGGACATGGCGACCCACAAGCCCGATTTCTGCGTGATCTTCCAGCGCGAACAAGAGGTTGCCAAGCTGGTCGAGGGCCGCGACGTGGCGTGGCACACCTTCCAGTATGGCGTGGAACCGGCTGAATGCGTGCCGGTCGAGGGCAACCATCCGGCCTATATCCTGTACACCTCAGGCACGACAGGCGCACCCAAAGGCGTGGTCCGCCCGACCGCGGGCCATCTGGTGGCGCTGAACTGGACCATGAAGGCCATCTACGACATGAACCCGGGCGAGGTGTTCTGGGCCGCCAGTGACGTGGGCTGGGTCGTGGGGCACAGCTATATCTGCTATGCGCCGCTGATCGCGGGCTGCACCACCGTGGTCTTCGAGGGGAAACCCGTGGGCACCCCGGATGCGGGTACCTTCTGGCGGGTGATCAGCGAGAACAAGGTGAAGTCGTTCTTCACCGCCCCAACGGCCCTGCGCGCCATCAAGCGTGACGACCCCGAGGGGCTTTTGGTCAAAGACTACACGATGCGCACCCTGAAATGCCTTTATCTGGCAGGCGAACGGGCGGACCCCGATACCATCCTCTGGGCGCAGCGCCATCTGAACGTGCCGGTAATAGACCATTGGTGGCAGACCGAAACCGGCTGGGCCATCGCCGCCAACCCGATGGGGATCGAACCGCTCCCCGTGAAGATCGGCAGCCCCTCGGTGCCGATGCCGGGCTATGACGTGCAGGTTCTGGACGAAGGCGGCCATCCGGTGGCGCCCGGCACGCTTGGCGCCATTGCAGTGAAACTGCCGCTGCCGCCCGGCACCCTGCCCGGGCTGTGGAACGCCGAAGCCCGCTTCCGCAAATCCTATCTGGACCACTTCCCCGGCTATTATGAAACCGGCGATGCGGGCTATGTGGACGAAGACGGCTACCTCTACATCATGGCCCGCACCGATGACGTGATCAACGTCGCAGGCCACCGCCTGTCCACCGGCGCGATGGAAGAGGTTCTGGCCAGCCACCACGACGTGGCCGAATGCGCGGTGATCGGCGTGGCCGATGACCTGAAGGGTCAGTCGCCGCTGGGGTTCCTGTGCCTGAACAAGGGGTGCAACCGCGCGCATGCCGATGTGGTGAAGGAATGCGTGGCGCTGATACGCGAACAGATCGGCCCTGTGGCGGATTTCAAGCGCGCTGTCGTGGTGGACCGCCTGCCCAAGACCCGCTCCGGCAAGATCCTGCGCGGGACAATGGTCAAGATCGCGGACGGGCAGGACTGGAAGATGCCCGCGACGATCGACGATCCGGCCATTCTGGACGAGATCACCGCCGCCCTGCGCGGCCTTGGTCTGGCAAAGGGCTGATAGGCCCTGCCGCGGGCCGGGCTTGCCCCGGCCTGCCCGCCATGGCAGCCTGAGGGCAAGATGCCCGAACCCGCCGCCCCTCCGCCCCGCAAGGGAGCCCGCCCCCCCGCTCTTCGGCGCGGCGCTCCGGTGGTGCTGGTCGTTGACCCCGCCCCTTCCGAACGGACGCGGCATCTGGCGCTTCTGGCCTCGGCCGGGTTCGATCCGCGCCCGGCCGCCACCGCGGACGAGGCTTTGCGCCTGTTCCGCAGCGTTCGACCGCAGGCCGTGCTGATCGAACCAGCGCTGCCTGACCGGGACGGTCTGGCGCTGATCGCCGAATTCCGCAGCCTGCGCCCGGCCACGGGCGTGATCGTGCTTGCCGCCGCGATGGCCGCAGAGGGCGCCGTGGCCGCGCTGCGGGCCGGGGCCAGCGATGTCCTGCAAAAACCCGCGGACGAGGCGCGTCTGGTGGGCGCGCTGCGCGATGCGGCTGGCCAGCGGCCTGCGCCGGGTTCAGCCTCTGGCCGGACCACGGGCGCCGGGCTGGACCCCGCCACGTTCATCGGGTCGTCGCCGGCGATGGCGCGAGTGCATGCCACCATCGCCGCGGTGGCACGGTCGATGGCCACCGTCTTCATCACCGGGGAAAGCGGCACCGGCAAGGAACTGGCCGCGCTGGCCATCCATGCGCAATCCACCCGGCCCCAAGGCCCGTTCATCGCGCTGAATTGCGGCGCCATCCCGCCGGACCTGCTGGAATCCGAGGTCTTTGGCCATGTGAAGGGCAGTTTCACCGGCGCCATCACCGACAAGCCGGGCGCCGCGGTGGCCGCAGATGGCGGCACGCTGTTTCTGGACGAGATCTGCGAAATGGCGCCTGCCCTGCAGACCAAGCTGTTGCGGTTCCTCCAGACCTCGACCGTCACGCCGGTGGGCGCCACCCGGCCGCGGCAGGTGGATGTGCGCATCGTCTGCGCCACCAACCGCGACCCGATGGAGGCGGTCCGCCGCGGCCATTTCCGCGAGGATCTGTATTACCGCCTCTATGTCGTGCCGCTGCATATGCCGCCCCTGCGCGACAGGGGCAGCGATGTGGTGCAGATCGCCGCCGCCGCGCTGACCCGTTTTGCCGCTGAGGAGGGCAAGGTGTTCGACGGGCTGGCGCCCGAGACCGAGACCTTTCTTCTGGCGCAGGACTGGCCGGGCAATGTGCGGCAGCTTTTGAACGTCATCCGCAATGTGGCGGTGCTGCATCCGGGCGGGCTGGTGCGGCCCGAGATGCTGCCCCCCGGCTTTCCGCCGCAACCGCAGGCCGCCCCGCTGCCCGTCCCTGCGGGAGAAGACCCTTTCCGCGGCCTGACCCTGGCCGAGGTGGAGCGGCAGGCGGTGGCCGCCGCTTTGGCGCGCAATGCCGGTTCCGTGCCGCGCGCGGCACGCGATCTGGATGTGTCGCCCTCGACCCTTTACCGTAAGTTGCAGGCCTGGGGGCAGCGGACAGGCGAGTGACTCCGCCGCAAAGCCCCCACCCCGCCCCTCCCCACAAAGGGGGGGAGGGAGGCGCGGGTTTCAGACGAACTGCTCTCGGATAAGCCGTTCCTCCAGCCCGTGACCCGGGTCGAACAGCAGCCGGTGGCGCACATCTGGCTGGGACTGCACCACGACGGAGATCACATCGCGCACCGACGACCGGCTGTCGGCATCGGCCATCACCGGGCGCTTTTCCGGCTCCAGCACGTCGAACCGCACCTCGGCCGGCTTCGGCAGCAGCGCACCGCGCCAGCGCCGCGGCCGGAAGGCCGACATCGCCGTCAGCGCCAGCACATCCGCCCCGATGGGCAGGATCGGCCCATGCGCTGAATAGTTATAGGCGGTCGACCCCGCAGGCGTGGCCACCAACGCACCGTCGCAGACCAGTTCGGCCAGCCGCTCGCGCCCGTCCACGGTGATGCGCAGCTTGGCCGCCTGCGGCCCCTGCCGCAGAAGCGAAACCTCGTTCACCGCCAGCGCCTCGGTCACCTTTCCGCGCGCATTCTCGGCCCGCATCGAGAGGGGGTTCAGGATCGCCTCTTCCGCAGCAGACAGCCGCTCGGGCAGGGCTTCGGCGGAATAGCCGTTCATCAGAAAGCCGATGGTGCCGCAGTTCATCCCGTAGACCGGCAGATCGCGCGCGGCCTTTTCATTGGCATGCAGCGTTTCCAGCATGAAACCGTCGCCCCCAAGCGCCACGATGACCTCGGCCCGGCGGGCGTCGGTCTGTCCGTAACGCGCGGTCAGGCGGGCCAGCGCCTCCTGCGCCGCCGGGGCCTTCGAGGCCGTGAACCTGATCCGCTGCGTCATGGGGCACTCCTTGCCGGGCACCTTCACCCCGGGCGCCGGGAAACTCAACCCCGGCAAGGGAATTTCACCGCCCGGCCGCGCGGCAGGACAGGATTTCGCGCGCGCGGGGCTTTCGTGTCGTTTTCCGGCCTTTCCCCTGCGGGTTCCCTGATCTAAACAACCGGCAACCTTTGGCCCATGGGGAGATGCGCATGACCCGCGACACCGGCTTCTTCACCGAAAACCTTTCCTCGCGCGACCCCGAGCTGTTCGGCGCCGTCACCGCAGAGCTTGGCCGTCAGCGCGACGAGATCGAGCTGATCGCCTCGGAAAACATCGTTTCGCTGGCCGTCCTGCAGGCGCAGGGGTCGGTCCTGACCAACAAATATGCCGAGGGCTATCCGGGCAAGCGCTACTATGGCGGCTGCCAGTTCGTGGACGTGGCCGAGACGCTGGCCATCGAACGCGCCAAGGAACTGTTCGGCTGCAAATTCGCCAATGTGCAGCCCAACTCGGGCAGCCAGATGAACCAGGCGGTGTTTCTGGCCCTGCTGAAGCCGGGCGACACCTTCATGGGGCTGGATCTGAACTCGGGCGGCCACCTGACCCACGGCTCGCCGGTGAACATGTCGGGCAAGTGGTTCAACGTCGTCTCTTATGGCGTGCGCCAGCAGGACCAGCTTCTGGATATGGACGAAGTCCGTCGCAAGGCGCTGGAATCGAAGCCGAAGCTGATCCTTGCCGGCGGCACCGCCTATTCCCGCGAATGGGACTGGGCCGCCTTCCGCGCCATCGCGGATGAGGTGGGCGCCTATCTGCATGTGGACATGGCGCATATCGCCGGTCTGGTGGCGGGCGGCGTCCATGCCTCGCCCTTGCCGCATGCGCATGTGGTGACGACGACGACCCACAAATCGCTGCGTGGCCCGCGCGGCGGCATGATCCTGACGAATGACGAAGAGATCGCCAAGAAGGTGAATTCGGCCGTGTTCCCGGGGCTTCAGGGCGGCCCGCTGATGCATGTGATCGCGGCCAAGGCCGTGGCCTTTGCCGAAGCTTTGCGCCCCGAGTTCAAGGCCTATGCCGCGCAGGTCAAGGCCAATGCCGCCGCCATGGCGGATGAGCTGATGAAGGGCGGGATCGACATCGTCTCGGGCGGGACCGACAACCACCTGTGTCTGGCCGACCTGCGGCCGAAGAAGGTGACCGGCAAAGCGGCCGAGGCCGCTCTGGGCCGCGCCCACATCACCTGCAACAAGAACGGCGTGCCTTTCGATCCGGAAAAACCCTTCGTCACCTCCGGCATCCGTCTGGGCGCCCCGGCAGGCACCACCCGCGGTTTTGGCGAGGCCGAGTTCCGCCAGATCGCCCGCTGGATCGTCGAGGTCGTCGACGGGCTGGCCAAGAATGGTGACGACAACGGCGAGGTCGAGGCCAAGGTGAAGGCCGAAGTCGCGGCGCTGTGCGCGAAGTTCCCGCTTTACCCGACGCTTTAACTGCGGCGTCTGATGGTCAGAAGGCCCCGCACAGCGGGGCCTTTTGCTTTTGCCCCGGGCATGCCACCCTGCGGCATGATAAGAAATGACAAAGACAAAAGCCGTTTCCTGAGCCTGATTCTGCGCCACCAGCCTGACAAGATCGGTATTGCGCTGGACCCGCAAGGCTGGGCGGATGTGGCCGACCTTCTGGCCCGCCTGCCCTTTGCGCTGTCCCGTGACAGACTGCTGCAGATCGTCGCCGAGAACGACAAGCAGCGATTTGCGCTGTCCGCGGATGGTCAGCGCATCCGGGCAAGTCAGGGCCATTCCATCTCGGTCGATCTGGACCTTCCGCCTTGTACGCCGCCCGAGGTGCTGTGGCATGGCACCGCCACCGCGACCGTGCCCGTCGTTCTGGCCGAAGGGCTGCGCCCCATGACGCGCCAGCACGTCCACCTGTCGGCGGACGTGGAAACTGCCCGCAAGGTGGGCGCGCGGCACGGGGCTCCGGTTGTCCTGACCGTCGCGGCGGGCGCGCTTGCGCGGGCCGGGCAAGTGTTCTACCGCTCAGACAACGGCGTCTGGCTGACGGATTTCGTACCGCCTGAGGCGCTTTCGGCGGGGTGACCCTGCCGCCTTTGCCGGAGTTCCGATTGCGCCTTTCCCTGTTCCGCACGGCCTTGCCCCGCTTTATCGCGGCCAGCGGGCTGACCAATCTGGGCGACGGGATCGCCTCGCTGGCCTGGGCCTGGGTCGCCTCGCTGCTGACGCGGGATCCGCTGCTGATTGCCGCGGTGGCAGTGGCTCTGCGGCTGCCCTGGGCCCTGTTCGCCATTCCGGCGGGGCTGGTGGCGGACCGGGTGGACCGGCGGCGGCTGATCCTTGCGATGGACCTGATCCGCGCGCTGGCCTTCCTGCTGGCCGCCGTGGCGCTGTTCGCGGCGCTGCCGCTGGCCGATCCGCCGGCCACCGGCCTGTCGGCGCCCTTTGCCTTTGCCGCCTTGCTGGCCGCCGCCACGGTGGTGGGCGTGGCCGAGGTCTTCCGCGACAATGCCGCGCAGACCGTCCTGCCCTCGCTGGTGCCGCATGACCGGCTGGAGCAGGCGAATGGCCAGCTGTGGAGCGTCGAGCTGATCGGCAATGCACTGATCGGCCCGGCGCTTGGGGCGGTTCTGGTCGCGGCCTTCGTACCGCTGCCCTTTGGCCTGAACGCGCTGGCCTATGGGCTGGCCGCGCTGCTGATGGCGGGGATCGCGGGTGATTTCCGCCCGCCGCAGGCCGAACGCCGCGGCTGGAGGGCCGAGTTGGCCGAGGGCTGGGCCTTTCTGCGCGACGCGCCCCTGTTGCGGCTTCTGGCATGGATCACCGGGTTCTGGAACCTGTTCCACAATATGATGATCGTGGCGCTGATCCTGCATGTGCAGGAAAACCTTGGGCTTTCGGCTGAGGTTTACGGGCTGATCCTGGCCGCGGGCGCCGTGGGCGGCATTCTCGGCGGGCTCTCGGGCGGATGGGTGGTGCGCCGCCTTGGCCCCGGGCGCACGGCGCAATGGATGATGCTGCTGTCTGGCATCACCTTTCTGGGCGTCGGGCTGGCGCCGAACGCCTGGGTGCTGGCCGCCACGTTCTTCCTGTTCGAGGTGACCGGTCTGATCTGGAACACCGTCTCCGTCGCGACCCGGCAGAGGGCGATCCCGAACCGGCTGCTGGGGCGCGTGAACAGCCTCTACCGGCTGCTGGCCTGGGGGATGATCCCCTTGGGTCTGGCGCTGTCGGGCGGGCTGGTCCGGCTGGCCGAAGGGCCTCTGCCACGCAGTCAGGCGCTGGTGCTGCCGTTCTGGACCGCCGCCTTCGGCTTTCTCTTGGTGGCCGCCCTGACATGGCGGGCGCTGCACCGCCGGTTCGCCGCGCTGGCCGAAACCGGGCGGCCATGAGGGGGCGGCCATGACCGACCGCCCCACCCCGCCGCGCGAAACCCGCCGCCTTGAACGCCGGATGGGCGATTGGGCCCGCCGCCACCTGCCCTTTGGCCTGCGCGAATTCACCATGTTCGTGCTGAAACAGGGCTGGGCCTGCCTGTTCGGCGGGCTGTTGCTGGCGGCGATCTTGATCTCAAAGGCGGTCTGGCAGGCGGATTGGGTCCTGACCCGGTATGACGCGCTGTTCCTCTTCGCGCTGGCCGCGCAGGCGCTGTTCCTGTGGCTGCGGCTGGAGACATGGGAGGAGGCGCGGGTGATCCTGCTGTTCCACCTGACCGGCACGGCGATGGAATGGTTCAAGGTCGGCGCCGGAAGCTGGGCCTATCCGGAGCCGGGGCTGTTCAAACTCTTTGGTGTGCCGCTGTTCTCGGGCTTCATGTATGCCAGCGTGGGCAGCTACATGGCCCGCGTGATCCGCATCTTCGACATGCGGTTCACGCCCTATCCGCCGTTCTGGCTGACGCTGCTCCTGGCGGGCGCGATCTATGTGAACTTCTTTGCGCACCACTTCCTGCCCGATATCCGGCTGGTCCTGTTCGCGGCGACGCTGCTGCTGTTCGGCCGGACGCGGATTTACTTCCGCATCTCCGACCGGGACTGGTGGATGCCGCTGCCGCTGGCGGCCTTTCTGTCCAGCCTTGCGCTCTGGGTGGCCGAGAATATCGGGACCCTGACCGGCACATGGCTTTATGCCGGGCAAAGGCCCGACATGGCCGTCAGCTTTGCCAAGATCGGGTCATGGTATCTGCTGCTTTATGTGGCCTTCGTCACCGTCTCGGTCGTGCTGCGCAACCGGATCACCCGGCCGGACACAGGTCAGAGATAGCCGCGCCAGACCAGAAAGGCGATCAGACCGCCGCCCACCACCAAGAGTGAAAACGCGATCGAGGCCCCGACCGAAGCCAGTGCCCCACGTCGCCGGTCCGCCCGGCCGATGGGCGCCAGATGACGGACGCAGATGTCATAGGCCTCGGCCACCCGGCCCTCATCCACCCGGACCTGCAGCTTGGGGTTCAGCGCCATCTCCGACGCCTCGGCCAGAAGCGAGGCCGCATTGCGCACCTTGCGCGGCAGCCGGCCGCCGCCCCGCTTCAGCTTTTCCGGCAGATCGCGGCCTTTGACCCGAAGCCGGGTCTCCATCAGATCCGCCACGCGGTCTGCCATCTGGCGGATGGTTGCGACGCTCATTGTGCTGCCCCGTTCTGTCTGGGGCGAGTATCGGCTTTGCGCGCGGCGGCTTCAACTGCTCTGGCCACTCTGATGGCGGTTCGTTATGAAAATGCCATGCTTGCGATGACCCGATACCCCGCCGCCACGCCAACCGATGCGCCGCCGCTGCTGATCGTGCACGGGCTTTACGGCTCTGGCAGGAACTGGGGCGTGATCGCGCGCCGGCTGGCCGACACACGCGAGGTGGTGACGGTGGATCAGCGCAACCACGGCGAAAGCCCGCGGTTTCCGACGCAAGGCTATCCGGAGATGGCGGCGGACATCGCCGCAGTGATCGGAGAACTGGGCGGGCGGGCCGATCTTCTGGGCCATTCGATGGGCGGCAAGGCGGCGATGCAGCTGGCGCTGACCCATGGGGCGCTGGTCCGGCGGCTGGTGGTGGCCGATATCGCCCCGGTCGCCTACGCCCATGACCAAAGCCAATATGCCCAGGCCATGCGCGCGCTGGACCTGACCGACGTCACCACAAGGGGAGAGGCCGACCGGCGGCTCAGCGCCCTGGTGGAGGATGCGGGGCTGCGCGCCTTCTTCCTGCAATCTTTGGATCTGAAGGCCGAGGGCGGCCCGCGCTGGCGGCTGAACCTGGATGTGATCGAAGCCGAGATGGCAAAAATCGTCGGCTGGCCGGGCACGACCGGGCAATTCGACGGCCCGGCCCTGTTCCTGACCGGCGCCGAAAGCCGTTACGTCCGCCCCGAACACCGCGAAGCGATCCGCGCGCTGTTCCCCCATGCGCGGTTCGCCAAACTGCCGGGCGCGGGCCATTGGCTGCATGCCGACAAACCGCGCGAATTCGAGGAAACCGTCCGGGTGTTCCTGAACGCCTGAACGCCCAATCCTGTCCGCGGCGTCAGCTTTCCATCTGTCGCGCCACGACCCAGGCCACCGGCAGCGCGACCAGCGCCCCCGCCACCGCGGCCAGAACGATGGGCTTGGCCGCGACCAGCCCCATGGTCAGCGCGGCGACCACCGCAGATCCGGCCAACACCGAGGCGGCCAGCGTGTAGATGATCAGAAAAAGGCGGGTCATGGCTTGGGTCCTTGCAAAAGGGGCTTCGGGTCCGCGCCTTCCCCTTCTGTCACCCTTTGCCGCGCGCCACTTTGATCCGCGTCAAATTACGCAGGCATGGACCAGAACGGCCCCGCCGCACGCAGATCGGCCCAATGGGCCATGGCCTTTTCCCGCGCTTTGGCCTCGCGCCGGGGGTCGGGCTGGTGTCCCCGCGCCCGGGCATTGGCCAGATCGTTGATCAGGCCCAGTTCATCCTGCAGATCCTGCAGCGTCGCGCGGAACGGCGGCCAGGGGGCATCGGGCCAGATCGGCGCGAAGAATTCAGCCTGATAGCGCAGGGTCTTCATATCCTTGCGGAAACTGTGCAGCTCTTCCTCGGCCAGTTCTGCCGGATCCGCGCCATGGGACAGCGCGGTGGCCCAGGCCTGATCCAGCGCCCCGCCCGCCAGCCGCCCGACCGGGGCCGCCCGCGCCGCCAGACCGCGCGGCTTTTCCCGCAAGAGCCCGCCTTCGGGGCCGATGGCCCGCGACATCAGCGGCGCGAAGGTCACCGCCTTGCGCCCGCGCAGTTCGGCCCGCACCTCGTCGCGCAGCTTCTCCGTCTCGCGCAAGAGCTTGCGCGGCGGGGCGTCCTGCGCGGCAAGGAACACATCGGCATCCCGCAGCCGCCCCAGCAGGCGGAAGATCCACTTCGCCTCGGCCCGCAATGCGGCAGCGGCCTTCCTGCGCAGAATAGGCGCAAAGGCATCAATCGCCGTGGTCAGCCGCCGCAACGCCACCCGCGCCTTGTGCGGCCCGCTTTCATGGTCCGAGATCAGGACGGCCGCCAGCTGACGGTCAATCTCGGCGCAGCAATCGGCCACAATCGACGCAAAGGCCGCCTCGGCACTTGTCGCAGCAGAAAGGCCCGGGTTTTCGGTCGTCTCTTCAGTCACGTCATGCCCCTGTGGACCTTCGCGCGGGTGATACGTCAGAGATGTAACGGATATGCGTCAGCAAGGCCGCCGCCGCCGCGTTTCCCAAAGCTGGAATCGGATTGACAAGATGATTGGAACGGTCCAAACAATATTGGAACGGTCCAAATCACTCTCAAAGGGATGAGGGCCGCCAAGGGGGAGGGAGACCCGGATGCGCTGGACACTGGTGGGGGCAAGCACGATTGCCGCCGAATATATGATCGCCGCCTTCCGCGCCCAGCCGGGCGACGAAGTGCATCGGCTGGTGTCCTCCAGCGCAGAGCGTGGCGCCGCCTATGCCGCGAAACACGGCATCCCCCATTCCGGCACGAGCCTGAGCGAGGCGTTGGCCGATCCGGAAACCGATGCGGTCTACATCTCCACCACCAATGAAAAGCATCTGGCCGAGGCGATGGCCGCCATTGCCGCGGGCAAGCATGTGCTGTGCGAAAAGCCGCTTGCGATGACCCCGGATGAGGCTGTGCAGATGGTCCGCGCCGCGGAGGCCGCGGGTGTGACCTTCGCCACCAACCATCACCTGCGCTGTTCGGGCAGCCACCGCGCGATCCGCGATCTGATCCGTGCGGGTCGCATCGGCCGGGTGCTGTCGGTCCGCCTGTTCCACGCCGTCCACCTGCCGCCGCATCTGCAGGGCTGGCGGATCGACAATCCGGCAGCGGGTGGCGGCGTGATCCCCGACATCACCGTGCATGATGCGGACGTGACCCGCTTCCTTTTGGACGAAGACCCGGTGTCCGTCGTTGCCCAGATGAATGCCAGCGGCATGGGCCAGGGCGTCGAAGACAGCGTGATGTCGGTCTGGACCATGCCCTCGGGCGCGATGGTGTTCAGCCACGAAAGCTTTACCCATCCTTTCGCAGGCTCCGGGCTGGAGGTGCATGGCACCGAAGGTTCGATTTTTGCGCGGGGTGTGATGACACAGCGCCCGGTGGGCGAGGTGGAACTGATCACCGCCCGCGGATCGGAAACCGTGCCCTATTCCGTGGCCGACCTCTACGCCACCGGCGTGGCCGAATTTGTCGCCGCCGTACAGGGCAAGGGGCAGCCCGCCGCCACCGGCGCGGACGGGGTGAAATCCCTGACCATCGCCCTTGCCGTGCGCGAGGCCGCCCGCACCGGCCAGCGCCAGACCATTTCCTATCCGAAGATCTGAGACATGACCAAACTGACCTCTCCCGCTGACGCCGTGGCCCGCATCCCCGACGGGGCGGTCGTGACCGTCTCCTCCTCCTCGGCGCTTGGCTGCCCTGATCTGGTGCTGAAAGCCTTGGGAGAGCGGTTCCGGGCCGAAGGCCATCCGCGCGGAATCACGACTTTGCACCCGATTGCGGCGGGCGACCTTTACGGCGTGAAGGGGATCGACTGGATCGCACAGGACGGGCTTCTGTCGCGGGTGCTGGCGGGGTCCTACCCGTCCGGCTCCTCCAACCTGCCGATGCCCGAGATCTGGAAGATGATCGTCGAGGACCGGGTGGCCGCCTATAACGTGCCCTCGGGCATCCTTTACGACATGCACCGCGAAACAGCCGCCCGCCGCCCCGGCGTGTTGACCAAGGTCGGCCTGCAGACCTTTGTGGACCCCATGCGCGAGGGCTGCGCGATGAATGCGGCCGGGGCGGCGGCGCCCATCGTGGCCCGTGTGGAGTTCGGCGGCGAGACCTGGCTACATTTCCCGAACATCGTGCCGAATGTCTGCATCCTGCGCGCCACCACCGCGGATGAGGACGGCAACCTGACTTATGAACACGAAGGCGCCTATCTCGGGGGGCTGGAGCAGGCGATCTGCACCCGCAACCACGGCGGGCTGATCATCGCGCAGGTGAAGCGGGTGACGGCCCGCGGTTCCCTGCGCCCGCATGACGTGCGGGTGCCCGGCCATCTGGTCGATCTGATCGTGCAGGACCCGGACCAGCGCCAGACCACAGAAACCCCCTATGATCCCGCGATTTCGGGTGAGATCATGCGGCCCTGGGACAGCTTTTCCCTGGCTGAATACGGGGTGGAAAAGATCATCGCCCGCCGCGCGGCGATGGAGCTCAAGGGCGGGATGACCGCGAACCTCGGCTTCGGCATCTCGGCGCAGGTCCCGCGCATTCTGCTGGAGGAAGGCCATCCGCAGGCGGTGACATGGGCCATCGAACAGGGCGCCGTGGGGGGCATGCCGCTGACCGGCTTTGCCTTCGGCTGCGCGTCCAACGCCTATGCCTTCGTCCCCTCGCCCCAGCAGTTCATCTACTTTCAGGGCGCGGGCTTCGACATGTCCTTCCTGTCGTTTCTTGAGATCGACACGGAGGGCAACGTCAACGTGTCCAAACTGGGCAAGAAGCCCTATCTGACCGCGGGCTGCGGCGGGTTCGTGGACATCACCTCGCATGCGAAAAAGATCGTCTTCTCCGGATGGTTCGAGGCGGCGGCCCAGATCGACTTGTCCGAAACAGGGATTTCAGTGACCCAGCCGGGCAAGTTCACCAAGTTTGTTGACAAAGTCGAACATGTGACCTTCTCCGGCGCGCGCGCCCGCGAACAGGGGCAGGAGGTGCTCTATATCACCGAACGCTGCGTTGTCCGGCTGACCGGTGCGGGGCTTGTGGCCACCGAAATCATGCCCGGCATCGACCCCGCCCGCGACATCGTGGCCGCCAGCCATGGCCGGGTGAGCGTGGCCGAAAACGCCTCCGTCATGCCGCTGAGCCTGTTGCAGAAGGGCCCGATGGGGTGGACACCATGAGCGCGGTTCACCTGACCATAGACGGCGGCATGGCCGAGCTGCGACTGGACAATCCGGCCAAGCTGAACGCCTTTACCGTGCCGATGCTGGACCAGCTGGCCGCGCATCTGGAGACGATCGAACGATCCGATGCCCGCGTGGTCCTGCTGATCGCCGAGGAGGCCAAATGCTTCTGCTCCGGCGCCGATATCCTCGCCTGGGGCGCGCTGAGCCCCGCCGAATTCGCCCGGTATTGGGTGCGCGGCGGCCACCGGATCTTTGACCGGCTGGCCCGGCTGGCGCAGCCCACCATCGCGGTTCTGCACGCCCATGCCTTCGGCGGCGGGCTGGAACTGGCCGCCGCCTGCGACATCCGGGTGATGGCGCCGCGCGCGACCATCGCGCTGCCTGAGCCGGGCGTCGGCATCGTGCCGGGCTGGTCCGGCACACAAAGGCTGCACCGCCTGCTGCCGGAACCCGTGGTGAAGGAAATGGCCCTCTTCGGGCGCCGGATCGGGGCCGACCACGCGCTGGCCCTGGGCTTCGCCGCCGAAATCTCCGACACCCCGCGCGAGGCCGCCCGGGCCATCGCCGCAAAGGTGCTGGACCTGTCGCCCCGCGCGGTCGAGATCGCCAAATCCATGATCCATGCCGCCGCGGGCGAAGACCATGCCGCCATGGTCGAGGCGCTCGGCTCTGCCGCCATTTCCGCCTCGGACGACCGCAACGAAGGCGTCACCGCCTTTGCCGACAAGCGCAAGCCCCTGTTTTCCGGGAAATAAGATGCAAGACCTGACCCTGATCCCCGCCACCGGCACCGCCCTTCCCGCCACGCCTTTCCGCGGCCGCCATCTGATCGGCGGGGAATGGGTGGACAGCACGGACACCTTCGACCGCGCCTCGCCCGCGCATGGGGTGCTGGTCAGCCGCTCGGCCAAAGGGACCGCCGAAGACACCGAAGCCGCCATCGCCGCCGCCCGCGCCGCCTTTGACTCGGGCGTCTGGAGCCGGGCCAGCGGCAAGGACCGTGCCACCGTCCTGCTGAAGGTCGCCGATCTGATCGAGGCCAATGTCGAGCGTATGACCCTGCTGGAATGCCTTGAAACCGGCAAGCCCATCGCGCAGGCCCGGGGTGAGATCGCGGGCGCGGCAGACCTCTGGCGCTATGCCGCGGCGCAGGCCCGCACCCTGCACGGCGACAGCCATAACTCCCTTGGCCCCGACATGCTGGCCATGGTACTGAAGGAACCGATCGGCGTGGTGTCGATCATCACGCCGTGGAACTTCCCGTTCTGGATTCTGGGCCAGAAACTCCCCTTCGCGCTGGCCGCGGGCTGCACCTGCGTGGTGAAACCCTCGGAAGTGACCCCTTCCACCACTGTCATTCTGGGCGAGCTGCTGATCGAAGCCGGGCTTCCGGCAGGCGTGGTGAACATCGTCCTCGGCTATGGCCAGCCCGTGGGCGCGCTGATGGCCAGCCATCCGGAGGTGGATATGGTCACCTTCACCGGATCGACCGCGGTCGGCAAATCCATCCAGGCCGCCGCCTCGGCCACGCTGAAGAAGGTGTCGCTGGAACTGGGCGGCAAGAATCCTCAGGTGATCTTCCCCGACGCTGATCTGGATTCGGCCGCAGATGCCGTCACCTTCGGCGTGTATTTCAACGCGGGCGAATGCTGCAATTCAGGCAGCCGCATCATCGTGCATGAGGACGTGGCCGAGGCCTTCACCGCCAAGGTGGTGGCCCTGTCGCGCAAGGTGGCCTTCGGCGATCCGCTGGATGAGGCGACGCAGGTCGGCGCCATCGTCACCCCCGCCCATCAGGCCAAGATCCACGGCTATGTGCAGGAAGCCGTCGCCGCCGGGGCCACCGTCGCGCTTGGCGGCGCCCCCCTGCCCGTCCCCGGCCTTTCCGGCGATTTCTACGCCCCCACCGTGGTGACCGGTGTTACCCCCGACATGGCGATTGCCCGGGATGAGGTCTTCGGCCCCATCCTTTCCGTCCTGACCTTCCGCACGCTGGATCAGGCGATCGCACTGGCAAACAACGCCAGCTATGGCCTCTCCGCAGGCGTGTGGAGCGAGAATGTCCACACCTGCCTTGCCTTCGCCCGCGCGGCGCAGGCGGGCACCGTCTGGACCAACACCTGGATGGACGGCTTCCCCGAGGTCACCTTCGGCGGCGTGAAGCAATCCGGTCTGGGCCGCGAAAACGGCCGCTACGGTCTGGACGAGTTCCTTGAGGTGAAATCGGTGGTCATGCGCATTGGCCGCAGCCGCGCGAACTGGGTCCGGGGATGACCGCAACCGCCCGTCTTCCTCTCTGGTCGGACTGCCCGGGGGCATCCCCGGAGGGGCTTCGCGCCCCTCCGGACCACCCCGCGGGATATTTCCAGACAGAAAATGAAGGCGGATTGCGCAGGGCTGTCCGGGCCGGGTCAGAACTCCACCACCGGACGGTGCAGGGTCTGCAGATTGCGGGAATCCTCACCGGCCATCGACCGCAGCAGGGTTTCGCCCATGACGCGGCCCGCCAGCCGCAGGTCCTCGACCATGGTGTCGATGCGCGGGCGGAACATGTCGAAGATGCCACTGGCGCGCTTGGCCACCACGTCGATGTCGCGCCCTATGGCAAGGCCGCTGTCGCTGATCGCGGCCATGGCGACCATGGCGGCCACTTCACCCACGCAGATGATTCCATCCGGCCGGTCACCCTGCATCAGGCGTTGCTGCAGCCAGGCGCTGGTTTCCTGCGGGGGGGTGTCCAGCGTCACATCGGCGGGAATCTCGCAGGTGATGCCCGCAGCCCGCGCGGCGGCCACCGCGCCCCAGCGCAGATGCTGTGCAAAGGAATAACGGGCGGGCGGCAGCACGATCAGCACCCGCGACCGGCCCTTCTGCAACAGCCGCTCGACCGCGATCCGCGCGAAGGTCTCGTTGTCATAATCCACGAAGGGATGCGGCACGGTGAATTCGGTGCGGCCATGGCAGACGAAGGGGAAGCCCTGTTCCATCAGATAGCGGACACGGGGGTCGAACGGCTCGGTCCGGTTGAAGATGATGCCGTCGCCCAGCCGGGTTTCCACGATCTGACGCACTGCTGCCATCCGGTCATGGGCCAGCACATCGGGGAAGATCGTCACGGAATAGCCGGTCCCGGCCAAAGCCGTGCTGAGCCCGCCGATCAGCTCATGGGTGAAGCCCAGGAATTCGTGGTCGAGGTTCAGCAGAAGCTGAACCACCTTGGTGCGTCCGGTGCGCAGCCGCTGTGCGGCCCGGTCGGGCACATAGCCCAGCTTGGCCGCCGCCTCGGCCACGAGGGCGCGGGTGCTGGCGGCGATTCGCGGATCATTGGCCAGCGCACGGGAAACCGTGGTCACGGCAAGGCCGGTGGCGGCCGCCACGGTGCGCAACGTTGCCCTTGGCCGGCCCGCCGCCTGCGCGGGGACCCGGGGCTCGGGTCGTGTCGAACTCTCGCTCAGGATCGGCCCTCCGCTGATACCGGGGCCGAAGTTATGACAGGCATGTGCAACGATACAATCGTTTTTTTACCTTCGCCTGCAGCGCAGGCCACCTGTGCAGATACAGCAATATCGCCGCGATGCAGCAAAACTGTCAAGGCAAGATTCCTGTTGACGAGGACCCTTGTTGTAACGTTTCACTAATACGTTCCCGAACGGGACGTTTCATCTGGGAGGATGACCATGAAGATGATGACCAAAGGCTTCGCTTCGGCGATGGCGCTGACCATTGGGCTTTCGGCCGCGGCCAAGGCCGAGGATGTGGAAGTGCTGCACTGGTGGACGTCGGGCGGCGAGGCGGCGGCGCTGAACGTTCTGAAAGAAGATCTGGCCTCCAAGGGCATCGGCTGGGTGGACATGCCGGTGGCCGGTGGCGGCGGTGAGGCTGCCATGACCGCGCTCCGCGCCCGCGTCACCGCAGGCGACCCGCCGACCGCCGTGCAGATGCTGGGCTTCGACATTCAGGACTGGGCCGCGGAAGGCGCGCTTGGCAACCTTGACGAGGTCGCCGCGGCCGAAGGCTGGGACAATGTGATCCCGGGCGCGCTGCAGCGCTTCTCGAAATATGACGGCCACTGGATCGCTGCGCCGGTCAACGTCCACTCGACCAACTGGGTCTGGATCAACAAAGCCGCGCTGGATGCCACCGGCCTGGGCGAACCCACCAATTTCGACGAGCTGGTCGCCGTTCTGGACAAGATGAAGGAAGCCGGGATCACCCCGATCGCCCATGGCGGCCAGCCCTGGCAGGATGCGACCGTCTTCGACGCGCTGGTGCTGGCGGAAGGCACCGATTTCTACAAATCGGCCTTCATCGACCTCGACCCCGCGGCGCTTGGCGGCGAGAAGATGGCCGATGCCTTCACCAAGCTGATCAAGCTGCGCAGCTACTTCGACCCGAACTTCTCGGGCCGCGACTGGAACCTCGCTTCGGCCATGGTCATCAACGGCGAAGCCGGGATGCAGTTCATGGGCGACTGGGCCAAGGGCGAATTCCTGAAGGCGGGCAAGGTGCCGGGCACCGATTTCGTCTGCATCCGCTTCCCGGGCACGCAGGGCGCCGTCACCTTCAACTCTGACCAGTTCGCCATGTTCAACGTGCAGGGCGATGCGAAGAAGGCCGCGCAGGCCGCCATGGCCTCGGCCATCGAAAGCCCGACCTTCCAGTCGGCCTTCAACGTGGTGAAGGGTTCGGTTCCCGCACGCACCGATGTGCCGGACACCGACTTTGACGATTGCGGCAAGAAGGGCATCAAGGATCTGGCCGAGGCCAATACCGCGGGCACCCTCTTCGGGTCGATGGCCCATGGCCATGCCGCGCCCGCCGCGGTGAAGAACGCCACCTATGACGTGATCACCGCTGCCGTGAACGGCGAATATGCCGATGGTGCCGCCGCCGCCAAGGCGCTGGCCGACGCGGTCGCTGCCGCGCAATAAACGTCCCATGAAGGGGCGGCACCCCCGCCCCTTCACCTGTCCCCTGCGCCCGCTGTGGCGCGACCGAATTTCTCGCACAACATACCGCGCCGCGCGCGCGACGGAGGGAACGGGATGTCTTCACCCGCTTCTGCGGATTTCCGCACCAGATTGCAGGACTGGCTGCCCAAGGTGGTGCTGGCCCCGTCCTTTGCCGTGACGATCCTGTTCGTCTACGGCTTCATCCTGTTCACCATCGCCCTGTCCTTCACCGGATCGAAGATGCTGCCCAGATGGGATTTCGTGGGCTTCGAGAACTATACGAAGCTCTGGGCGCTGCAGCACTGGCTGATCGCCATCAAGAATATCGCGATCTTCGCCACGCTTTACATCGTGATCTGCACCGTCATCGGCCTGATGCTGGCGATCTTTCTGGATCAGAAGATCCGGGGCGAAGGGATGCTGCGGCCGATCTACCTTTACCCGATGGCGCTGTCGTTCATCGTGACGGGAACCGCGTGGAAATGGTTCCTTGACCCGGGCATCGGGCTTGAAAACGTCATGCACCAATGGGGTTGGACCTCGTTCTCATTCACCTGGATCAAGGACAACAACATGGCGATCTATACGATCGTCATCGCAGCGGTCTGGCAGACCTCGGGTTTTGTGATGGCCATGTTTCTGGCCGGCCTGCGCGGCATTGATAACGAGATGCTGAAGGCCGCCCAGATCGACGGCGCCTCGAACTGGCAGCTCTATCGCCGGATCGTCATTCCGCTGTTGCGCCCGGCCTTTCTGTCGGCCTTCGTCATCCTCTTCCACCTTGCGATCAAGAGCTATGACCTTGTGGTCGCGCTGACCGGGGGCGGGCCGGGCCGGTCCACGGAAATGCCCGCCACCTTCATGTATTCCTACACCTTCACAAGGAACCAGGTGGGCATCGGCGCAAGCTCTGCCGTGATCATGCTGATGACCGTGGCGGCAATCATGGTCCCCTACCTTTATGCCGAGCTGAAGGAGAAGAAGTGATGTCCGCCGTGACGCAAGACACCGCCGTCCGCACGGGCAGCATCACCCGGGTCTTCATCTATGTCGTCCTGATCGTCTTTGCCCTGTTCTACCTGTTGCCGCTCTATGTGATGGCGGTGAATTCGGTGAAACCCCTGGCCGAGATCACCGGCGGCAACATGATGGCCCTGCCGCAGGAATGGACCTTCGCCCCCTGGGCCAGCGCCTGGTCCACCGCACAGATCGGGGTGGAGCCGACGGGTCTGAAGCCCTATTTCCTGAACTCGATCCTGATGGTGGTGCCCGCCGTCACGATTTCCACCATCGTCGGCGCGCTGAACGGTTATGTGCTGACCAAATGGCGGTTCCGCGGCGACACCTGGGTCTTTGGCCTGATGCTGTTTTCCTGCTTCATCCCGTTCCAGATCGTGCTGATCCCGATGGCGATGGTTCTGGGCAAGCTGGGGCTGGCCGGGTCGATCCCGGGGCTGATCCTTGTCCATGTGGTCTACGGGATCGGTTTCACCACGCTTTACTTCCGCAACTACTATGCTGCCTTCCCGACCGAGCTGGTCCGGGCGGCGCAGATGGACGGCGCGGGCTTCTTCCGCATCTTCTGGCGCATCCTGCTGCCGGTGTCCGGCCCCATCGCGGTCGTCTCGGTCATCTGGCAGTTCACCAACATCTGGAACGACTTCCTGTTCGGCGCGTCTTTCGGCGGGGTCAACCAGCCGATGACGGTGGCGCTGAACAACCTTGTGCAATCCTCGACCGGCGTTAAGGAATACAACGTGCACTTTGCCGGTGCGATCCTTGCCGCCATCCCCACCCTGATCGTCTACATCGTCGCGGGCCGCTACTTCGTGCGCGGTCTGATGGCGGGCTCTGTGAAAGGCTGAAGCCATGGGCTTTCTCGACATCCGCAACGTCACCAAATCCTATGGCGCCGTCCAGGTGCTGCACCGCGTCGATATCGCCGTCGAGGAGGGGGAGTTTCTCGTCCTCGTCGGCCCCTCGGGCTGCGGGAAATCCACGCTTCTGAACATGATCGCCGGGCTGGAGGGGATCTCGGGCGGGGAAATCGCCATCAAGAACCGGGTGGTGAACGGCGTCCACCCGTCCAAGCGCAACATCGCCATGGTGTTCCAGAGCTATGCGCTTTACCCCAACATGACCGTGGGCCAGAACATCACCTTCGGGCTGGAAATGCACGGCGTGCCGAAGCCGGAACGCGACAAGGCGCTGGCCTCGGTCTCGAAACTTCTCCAGATCGACCATCTTCTGGACCGCAAACCCGGCCAGCTGTCCGGCGGGCAGCGGCAGCGCGTGGCCATGGGCCGGGCTTTGGTCCGTGATCCCGACGTGTTCCTGTTCGACGAGCCTTTGTCCAACCTTGACGCGAAACTGCGCGTCGACATGCGGACCGAGATCAAGAAGCTGCACCACAAGCTGAAGACGACCATCGTCTATGTGACCCACGACCAGATCGAGGCGATGACCCTGTCGACCCGCATCGCTGTGATGAACAAGGGCTTTGTCCAGCAGCTGGGCACGCCGAAGGAAATCTACGACACGCCCGCCAATGTCTTTGTGGCCACCTTCATGGGCAGCCCGGCGATGAACATTCTGCCCGCAAAGGTGGTGGTGCAGGACGGCCGCTCCTTTGCGGAAATCACCGATGCCGATGGCGCGCCCGTGCGGCTGGCCTTCGGTCAGCAGAACCTGACCGCATGGGCCGGGAAAGACATCCTTCTGGGCATCCGCCCCGAGGCGATCACCGATCCCGAAGGAGCGGACCGCAACTCGGCCAATATCCAGCCGCTGACCAATCTGGTCACGGTGACGGAACCCGCAGGCGCCGACACTTTCGTGACCATGACGCTGTCGGGCAAGGATGTGATCGCGCGGATGCGGGCCGATGCCGCCGTGCATGCGGGGCAGCGCTTCGGCTTTGCCGTGAACATGGAGAAAGCCGTGGCCTTCGACCCCAAGACCGAAGAGCGCATTCTGGCATGACCGGACCGGATGTCATCATCATCGGGTCGGGCATCGGCGGGGCCACCTTGGCCGCCGCCCTTGCCCCTTCGGGCCGCCGCATCCTGATCCTTGAACGGGGTGAGCGGCTGGAGGACAGCCCCGAGGCGCGCGATCCCGCGGCAATCTTTGGCCGCGGGCATTACCGCCCCGATGAGATGTGGCTGGACGCCGGGGGAGAGGAATTCAACCCCGGCAATTACTACCACCCCGGCGGCAATTCCAAATTCTACGGCGCCGTCCTGATGCGCTACCGGGCCGAGGATTTCGCGCCGCTGCGGCATATCGAGGGCACAACGCCGGGCTGGCCCATCGGCTACGACGATTTGGAACGTTACTATTCCGCGGCCGAGGCGCTGTATAACGTCCGCGGCGCGCTGGACCATGACCCGACCGAGCCGTTTCATTCCGCCCCCTACCCTTTCCCCCCCGTCCCGGATGAGCCGGAGATCGCTTTCCTGCGCCAGCGTCTGGCCGCGCAGGGGCTGCACCCCGGCCCACTGCCGCTTGGCGTCGATCTGGATCTGTGGCTGAAGGGCGGCGCCACCACCTGGGACGCCTTCCCCAACACCCGCGGCGGCAAGATGGATGCCGAGACCTGCGCGCTGGCCCGGGCGCTGGAACATCCGAACGTCACCCTGATGACCGGCGCGCGGGTGATCCGCCTGCTGGCCGAAGGACGGCGGCTGACCGGCGTGGCGCTGACCCGCAACGGGCGGCAGGAAATTCTGTCGGCGCCGCTGGTCGCGCTGTGCGCGGGGGCCGTGGTGTCGTCCGCGCTGCTCCTGGCCTCCACCGCGGAGGGGCATCCGAACGGGCTGGCCAACCGCTCGGATCAGGTGGGGCGCAATTTCATGAACCACAACCTTTCGGCGGTGATCGGCATTTCGCCCTTCCGCCGGAATGACACGGTTTATGAAAAGACCATCCAGCTGAACGACTGGTATCTGACCGGCGGCCCGGGAGGGGAGCCCTTGGGCAATGTCCAGATGCTGGGCCGGATCACCGGGCAGATTCTGGCGGGCGAAAGCGGGTTGCCGCTGCCGGTGGCGCGCTGGATCGCCGATCATTCGGTGCATCTTCTGGCCATGTCCGAAGACCTGCCCAAGGCCAGCAGCCGTGTCACCCTGCGCGGTGATAAAATTGTCCTGCAATGGGAACGTTCCAACTGGACCGCCCATCAGCTTTTGATCAAGAAGCTGAAGGCGGCTTTGCGGCGGGCGGGCTGGCCGGTGGCGCTGTCTAAGGCATTTGAAAAGCACACCCCCAGCCATCAATGCGGCACCGCCCGGATGGGGCTGGACCCGGCCGCCAGTGTGGTGACGCCGGACCTTCGCGCCCATGACCTTGATAACCTTTATATCTGCGATGCCTCGGTCCTGCCGACCTCGGCCGCGGTGAACCCCTCACTGACCATTGCCGCTCTGGCCCTGCGGGCCGGGCAGCACATCACCGAAAGGCATCTGACATGACGCCCCATGCGCTGATCACCGGGGGGCAGCAGGGCATCGGCCTTGGCATCGCGCTGGCGCTGGCGGGCGCGGGCTTTCGCCTGACGCTGGCCGCCGAACAGCCGGAAGACGCGGCGACGGTGCAGGATGCGTTGACCCGGCTACCCGTGGGCACCCGCTATCTGCGCCATGACCTGACCCGGATCGAAGAGGCCGCCGCCCTGCTGGACGCGGCGGGAGAGATCACGACGCTGGTGTCGAACGCCGGGGTGCCCGCCATGGTGCGCGGCGATCTGCTGGAGATGGCAGCCGAGAGCTTTGACCGCTGCATGGCGGTCAACCTGCGCGGCACCTTCTTTCTGGCGCAGGAGGCGGCGCGGCGCATGCTGCGGCGGCGGACGCCCACCTACCGCAGCCTGATCTTCGTCACCTCGGTTTCCGCCACCATGGCCAGCCCCGAACGCACGGAATACTGCATCTCAAAGGCGGGGGCGGCGATGATGGTGCAGAACTTCGCCCTGCGTCTGGCACCCGAAGGGATCGGAGTGTATGAGCTGCGCCCCGGCATCATCGCCACGCCGATGACCGCAGGGGTGCGCGACAAATACACCGCCCGCATCGAAGGCGGCCTTGTCCCCGCCGCCCGCTGGGGCGAGCCTTCGGACATCGGCCAGACCGTGATCCCCTTGGCCACCGGCCAGATGCCATTCGCCACCGGCGCCACCATCCCCGTGGACGGCGGCCTCTCCATCCCGCGGCTGTAGCCCATGCACTGCCGCCCGCACGCCCCCCACCCCCGGCCCCTCCCCACAAGGGGGAGGGGAGGCGCCGCCAATCCGCGCGGCGCCACCGCTGACAGAACGAGGACGAGATGACCGAAGGTTACGATTTCATCATTGTGGGCGGCGGATCGGCCGGGGCAGTGCTGGCCGCGCGGCTGTCCGAAGACCCGGATGCGAAGGTGCTGCTCTTGGAGGCCGGGGGCCGCGACCGCCACCCGTTCTATCACCTGCCCGCGGGATTCGCGAAAATGACCAAGGGCATCGGCTCCTGGGGGTGGGAGACGGTGCCGCAGCGCCATATGGGCAACCGGGTGCTGCGTTATACGCAGGCGCGAGTGATCGGCGGCGGATCCTCGATCAACGCGCAGATCTACACCCGCGGCAATGCGCTGGATTATGACGAATGGCGGCAGATGGGCTGCCCCGGGTGGTCTTACGAAGACGTGCTCCCGTATTTCCGCAAGGCCGAGGACAACGACACCTTCGACAACCGCTGGCACGGCAAAGGCGGCCCTCTGGGCGTCTCGCAGCCCTCGGCCCCGCTGCCGATCTGCGAGGCATGGTTCCGCGCGGGCGCCCAGATGGGCATTCCCCGCAACATGGACATGACGGGCGAGGTTCAGGACGGCGTGGGCTATTACCAGCTGACGCAAAAACATGTCCGCCGCTCCTCGACCGCGGTGGCCTATCTGCGCCCGGCGGAGAAGCGGGCGAACCTGACGGTGCGGACCGGGGCGCAGGTGCTGCGGATCGTGGTCGAAAAGGGCCGCGCCGTCGGGGTGCAGCTGCCCGAAGGCGTGATCCGCGCCAGCCGCGAGGTGGTGCTGGCCTCCGGCGCCATCGGCTCACCCCGTCTGCTGCAACTTTCGGGGATCGGCCCGGCGGACCATCTGCGCGGACTGGGCATCCCCGTCGTCTGCGATCAGCCGGGCGTGGGGGCCAATCTGCAAGACCATGTGGACCTGTTCGTCATCGCCGAATGCACCGGCCCGCATACCTATGACCGCTACGCCAAACCCCTGTGGTCGGCGGTGGCGGGGCTGCAATACCTGCTCACGCGCAAGGGGCCGGTGGCCAGTTCCCTCTTTGAAACCGGCGGTTTCTGGTATGCCGACCCGGCGGCGCGCAGCCCGGACATCCAGTTCCACCTTGGCCTCGGCTCCGGGATCGAGGCGGGGGTGGATGCGATGCCGAACGGTGGCGTCACGCTGAACTCGGCCTATCTGCGCCCGCGGTCGCGCGGCACGGTGCGGCTGGCCAGTGCCGATCCGAAGGCCGCGCCGCTGATCGACCCGAACTATTGGGAAGACCCCTATGACCGGGAAATGTCGATCCGGGGTCTGAAGCTCGCGCAGGAGATGATGGCGCAGGAGGCGCTGAAACCCTTCGTGCTGGCCGAACGGCTGCCCGGGCCCAAGGTGCGAACGGATCAGGAGTATTTCGACTATGCCGTCCGCACGGCCAAGACCGACCATCACCCCGCGGGCACCTGCCGGATGGGCAGCGACCCCGAGGCGGTGCTGGACCCGCAGCTGCGGTTCAACGGGATCGAGGGGCTGCGGGTGGCCGATGCCTCGGTCATGCCGACGCTCGTGTCGTCGAACACCAATGCGCCCACGATCATGATCGCGGAAAAGGCCGCCGATCTGATCAAAGCCGCCCATGCCATGAAAGGTGCCGCATGATCCGCCACATCGTCCTGATCCGCTTCCGCCCTGAAATCCCCGAAGAGCGGATCGCGGCGCTGTTCGCCGAACTGCCCGGGATTGCCGCAAAAGTACCCGGCATCGGCGCCATCCATTCCGGGCGCAGCGAGAGCCCCGAACAGATTGAACGCGGCTACATGCACGGCTTCACGGTGGATTTCGCCGATTGGGACGCGCTGGAGGCCTATCAGACCCACCCCGACCACCGCCGCTTGGGTGCCGCGCTGGTGGCGGCGGCTGTGGGCGGGCTGGACGGCATCCTTGTGTTTGATCTGCCCTGCGGCGGTGCCGCATGACCCGGCCGTACGCCCTTGCCCGCCCCCGGAGGGGTTTCACACCCCTCCGGACCTCCCCGTGGAGTATTTCTGTCAAGAGGAAGGGCTCAGGACAGCGGAGCCGCACCCTGCCCTTCCTGCACCGCCCTGCCCTGTGACCGGAGCCCGCCCATGCTGACCCTGCCCACGCCCGACGCCCGCCTTGAATCCTACCGCCTGACCGGCACGCCGCTGATCCCGCGGGCGCCGCAGGTGGCGCTGACCCGCACTGCCTTTGCCGCCGCGCATGTAGTGTCCGATCCGCTGCGCGAACGGAACCCCTGGGACACCCGCCCCGCCGTGGACTGGGAGGCAACGCTGGCCTTCCGACAGGGGTTGTGGGATCAGGGCGTCGGCCTGGCCGAGGCGATGGACACCGCGCAGCGCGGCATGGGGGTGGACTGGCCCACCGCGAAGGACCTGGCCGAACGCACCATGGCCGCCGCCCGTGCCCATCCGCTGAAGCCCCGGGTCGCCAGCGGCGCGGGCACCGACCAGCACCCGCTGTCGGCGCTGACCACCCGCGACGCCATCCTTGCCGCCTATGAGGAACAGGTCGAGGCGCTGGAGGCCGCGGGATCACAGGTGATCCTGATGGCGACCAAGGCGCTGCCCGCCATCGGCGCCACGCCCGAGGATTACCGCTTCGTCTATCGCCGCCTGATCGACGGTGCCGCGCAGCCGGTGATCCTGCACTGGCTGGGTGAGATGTTTGATCCGGCGCTGGCGGGTTACTGGGGCTGTCCTTCCGTCGAAGAGGCGTCGGATTTCGTGCTGTCCTTGATCGCGGAAAACCCGGCCAAGGTGGACGGGATCAAGATTTCCCTTCTGGATCAGGCGCATGAAGAGGCGTTCCGCGCCCGTCTGCCCGCAGGCGTACGGCTTTATACCGGCGATGATTTCAACTATGCGCCGCTGATCGAAGGCGACGGGACGCATTACTCTCACGCCCTCCTCGGCATCTTCGCGGCCATTGCCCCCGCCGCCAGCCAGGCGCTGGAGGCCCTGGCGCAGGGCGACAGCGCCACCTACCACCGGCTTCTGGCGCCGACCGTACCGCTGAGCCGCGAGATTTTCCGTGCGCCGACGCGGTTCTACAAGGCCGGGATCGCCTTCCTTGCGTGGCTCAACGGATCGCAACGGCATTTCATCATGCCTGCCGGGTTCCAGTCATCGCGCGACATCAGCCATTACGCGCAGGTGTTCCGGCTGGCCGATCAGGCCGGGCTGCTGAGCCAGCCCGATCTGGCAGTGGCGCGGATGAAACTTCTGTGCCAGATGCACGGGATTGAACAGGGATAGACGATGGACCGCAGGCCGACGATCATCGATGTGGCGCGCCGGGCCGGCGTGTCGAAATCGACCGTCAGCCTTGTGTTGCAGCAAAGCCCCCTCGTGCGCGAAGAAACGCGCGAGGAGGTGCGGCGGGCCATGGCCGATCTGGGCTATGTCTATAACCGGTCCGCCGCCAATCTGCGCAGCGCCAATGCCGGGCTGATCGGGCTGGTAATCAACGATCTGAGGAACCCGTTCTTCACCGAATTCGCCACCTCGGTGCAGATGGCGCTGTCGGCGCGCGGCTATGCCACGGTGCTGGCCAATACCGACGAAGACCCCCGGCTGCAGCGGCAGGTGATCGGCGCCATGCTGGAACACGGGGTGTCGGCGCTGATGGTCTCGCCCGCTTACGGCGATGAGGAAGAGACCTTCGCCACCATCGCCCGCGCCGCCATTCCCACGGTGCAGGTGCTGCGCCGGGCGGTGACGGACACCGCGACCTTTCCCTTTGCCGCGCCGGATTATGCCGCGGGCAGCCATCTGGCCACCCGTCATCTGATCGAGGCAGGCGCGCGCCGCATCGCCTTTGCCGGCGGGCTGGAGGGGCGGGCCGTCACGCATATCCGCATGTCCGGCTATCTGCGCGCGCTGGAAGAGGCGGGGCTGCCGCCGATGGTGCTGCCCGGGCGTCCCGGACGCGCCTTCGGGCGCGAGGCGGCGGGACGGCTGGCCGCGGCGGGGGCGGATGCGGCTTTGTGCTTCAACGATCTGACTGCGCTTGGCCTGTTGTCAGGCTGCGCGCAGATCGGGCGCAGGGTCGGCCCCGATTTCCGCATTGTGGGCTTCGACGATATCGAGGAATGTGCCGAGGCCTATCCTGCCCTGTCTTCCGTGCGCTGCGACATTGCGGCCTTCGGGCGGCGGATGGCAGGCACGCTGCTTCGCTGGCTGGAGGAGGAGGAGCCCCCCCCGGCTGAAACCCTGACGCCGGTGGATCTGATCCTCCGCGCGTCGTCCTGCCCATGACAAGACCCGCCCAGAGATGACCGATCCGAAAACCCTGCTGCTTTCCCTCTTCGACCGTGCGGTCGAGGTGGCCGATCCGATGCGTTCCCTTGCGGCCCATCTGCCGCCCAAACCCGCCGGGCGGGTGGTCGTCATCGGCGCAGGCAAGGCCAGCGCCCGCATGGCCGAAGCGGTCGAGGCCGAATGGGGCCCGTGTGAGGGGCTGGTCATCACCCGCTACGGCTATGGCCGCCCCTGTCAGGGGATCGAGATTGTCGAGGCCGCCCATCCGGTGCCGGACCAGGCCGGGCTGGAGGCGACCGCGCGGATGCTGGCGCTGCTGGAGGGTCTGGGTGAAGGCGATTTCGTGCTGGCGCTGATCTCGGGCGGGGCCTCCGCCCTGCTGATCGCCCCCGCCGAAGGCGTGACGCTGGAAGAGAAGAGGGCGGTGAATGCCGCGCTTCTGGCCTCCGGCGCGCCGATCGACCGGATGAATACGGTGCGCAAGCACCTGAGCCGGGTGAAGGGTGGGCAGCTGGCCGCCGCCGCCCATCCCGCACGGATGCTGTCGCTGATGATCTCGGACGTGCCGGGCGACGATCCGGCCTTCATCGGCTCAGGCCCCACGGTGGGCGATGCCTCCACCGCGGCGGAGGCGCGGGGCGCGCTGGAGCGGTGGCAGGTCGCGGTGCCCGCCAGCATCTCCGCCGCGCTGAACCGCCCGACCGGGGTGATCCCGCCCGGCGATCCGCGCCTGTCGCAGGTGGAAAACGTGCTTTACGCCGCCCCCGCCCAATCGCTGGCGGCCGCGGCGGAACTGGCGCAGGCGGCAGGGTGTGAAGTGCGCCTTCTGGGCGACGCACTGGAGGGCGAGGCGCGCGAGGTGGCTGCCGCGCAGGCCGCGATGGCGCTGGACGTGAAGGCCGCCAAGGCGCCGGGCAGCCCGCCCGTGCTGCTTCTGTCGGGGGGGGAGTTGACGGTGACCCGCCGCGGCGACGGGATCGGCGGGCCGAATGCGGAATTCTGTCTGGCCCTTGCGCTGGCCCTGAACGGGGCGCCGGGCATCCATGCTCTGGCCTGCGACACCGACGGCGTGGATGGCGCGGCCGAGGTGGCGGGCGCGGTCTTCGGCCCCGATATCCTGACCCTTGCGCAAAAGGCCGGAGTCGACCCCGCCGCAGCACTGGCCCGCAACGATGCGCACAGCTTCTTTGCCGCGGTGAAGGCGCAGGTCGTGCCCGGCCCGACGCTGACCAATGTCAACGACTTCCGGGCGGTGCTGATCCTGTAAGGCGCTGGGAGCGGACGGGTTCAGTCCAGATCGGCGAAGATATTGTCGGTCGGCGCGAATTCGATCCGCTCATCCTCCACCCGGCCGGTGTTGATGTCGCGCACCGAGACCCGGCCGTCGGAATGGCCGATCACCACGATATCGCAGATGTCGATGAACAGCCCGTTCTCCACCACACCCGGAATCTGGTTCAGCACCAGCGCCAGCTGCCGCGCATTGCCGATCCGGTTGAGATGAAGGTCAAGAATATAATTCGCCTCATCCGTCACCAAAGGCTTGTCGCCGTTCATGCGCAGCGTCACGTCGCGGCCCAGAACATCCATGCTGACCAGCGTTTCCTCGACCAGCGCCTTGGTGGTCTGCCAGCCGAAGGGAATCACTTCCACCGGCAGCGGGAAGGCGCCCAGCTGCGCCACTTCCTTGGCGGCATCGGCAATCACGATCATCTGGTCGCTGGCGGTCGCGACGATCTTTTCCTGCAAAAGCGCCGCGCCGCCGCCCTTGATCAGGTTCAGGTTCGGGTCGAATTCATCGGCGCCGTCAATGGTCAGGTCCAGCCATTTCACCTCATCCAGCGAGTGGACAGGAATCCCCAGGCTCGCGGCCAGTTCGGCCGTGCGGCGGCTGGTCGGCACGCCCAGAACCCGCAGCCCCTCTTCCTTCATCCGTTCGGCCAGACAGCGCACCATCCAGGCCGCGGTCGATCCGGTGCCGAGGCCCAGCTTCATGCCATCCTCGACGTAATCCACCGCGCGGCGGGCGGCGACGAACTTAGCCTTGTCGATGGGGTTCAGATCGGCGGGCATGGCGGGCACTCCTTGCACAGGTCTCCTGATCCGCTTAGCGCAAAGCGCCGCCAAGGGCGAGAGGGAACCCAGCCCCGTGGCAGGCCAGCCTGCCCGCAGGAAAATTTCCGGACGCGCACCCGGAAAAGGGGCGAGACACTCCCCGCGAATTGCGTCATGCTGGCCCGCGAAGGAGTGTGTGATGCTGACCCTTCACAGCGCGCGTGACAGTTCCGGTACCGTGGTTCGTCTCGTCGCTGCTGTTGCAGGCGTGGCGTTGACAACGCGCCAGCATACGCTGGCGGGGCCAAGGTCTGCCCGACTGTTGACATTGAACCCGACCGGCAGCCTGCCGGTGCTGGAGACCCCGGACGGCCCTGTGTCGGAAACCGGGGCGATTCTGCTATGGCTTGCGGAAAAGCACGGGCTGTGCCCCGGACCGGCCGAACCGGGACGGACGGCTTTTCTCAAATGGCTGTTCTACCTGTCGAATACGGTGCATGCCGACCTGCGCCAGCTGATCTATCCCGAACGCTATGGCCCGCCAGACACCGAAGCAGGCCAGGTGACGCTGGCCGCCGGGCGGTTCCTGATCAGCCTTACCCATCTGGATGAGGCGGCACGGCGCAATCCGGCGCTGTTCCCGCCCGGGGGGGTGCTGACCAGCTACATGCTGATCCTGGCCCGCTGGGCCACCATCTGCACCGAAGGCAATGTCCGCTGGTTCACCCTGTCTGCCTTTCCCGCGATCGAGGCGCTTGGCCGCGCGACCGAGGCCCTGCCGGAAATGCAGCGGATCGCCCGGGAAGAGGGCTTGGGCAAGTTTGCCTTCACCGATCCGAGCGGGGATTGCTGAGCGGAAGCGCATGGCAGGCATACAAGGCCGCAGCGCCCCTGCCGGATGTCGCTTTCCGCCCTGTCCGCCGCCGCAATCCGCCGCATCCTGCGGCCAGCCAAACAGGAAGCGCGTATGTTCCTTTCCGTCTTCGACATGTTCAAGGTGGGGATCGGCCCCTCCTCCAGCCATACGATGGGGCCGATGGTGGCCGCGGCCCGGTTTCTGGACCTGCTGCGCGCCTCGCCCTTTCATTTTCACGGGGTGAAGGGGTCGCTGCACGGATCGCTGGCCTTTACCGGGGTCGGTCATGCGACCGACCGCGCCACGATCCTCGGCCTCGCCGGGTTCGAACCGGAGAGCTATGACAATGACAAGGCCGAGGCCGCGCTGGCCACGATCCGGGAAACGCATCGTGTAACCCCGCCCGGGCTGCCCCCGCTGGCCTTCGATCCGGCGAAGGATCTGGCCTTCGATTACGGCCCCGCTTTGCCCGGCCATGCCAATGGCATGGTGCTGAAAGCCACCGACGCGCAGGGCGACGTGATCCTGGAGGAAACCTATTACTCCATCGGCGGCGGCTTCGTGCTGACCGCGGGCGAACTGGCCGAGGTGTCGGGCGGCAAGGCCAAGGCGCGGGCCGACGTGCCCTATCCGTTTGAAACCGCGGCCGAGATGCTGGAAATGGCCGCGGCCTCCGGCCTGTCGGTCGCCGCGATGAAGCGGCAGAACGAGCTGCGCTTCCGCACCGCCCCCGAACTGGACCGCGGCATGGCCCGGATCTGGGAGGTGATGAATGCCTGCATCGACCGCGGCATGGCGGGCACCGGCATCCTGCCCGGCGGACTGAAGGTGCGGCGGCGGGCCAAGGGCATCCATGATGCGCTGATGGCCGAACGCGGGCTGAACCTTGTCGCGCCCCATACGATCAACGACTGGATGAGCCTTTATGCCATGGCGGTGAACGAGGAAAATGCCGCCGGCGGGCAGGTCGTCACCGCGCCCACCAATGGCGCGGCGGGCGTGGTGCCCGCCGTCATCCGCTACTGGCTGGACCATGTGCCGGGCGCCACGCCGTCGCGCGTGGGGGAATTTCTGCTGACCGCCTCGGCCATCGGCGGGCTGTGCAAGCACAATGCCAGCATCTCGGGCGCGGAATGCGGCTGTCAGGCCGAGGTAGGTTCCGCCGCGGCCATGGCGGCGGCGGGGCTGTGTGCGGTGATGGGGGGCACGGTGGAACAGGTGGAGAATGCCGCGGAAATCGCGCTGGAACACCACCTTGGCATGACTTGCGACCCGGTGAAGGGGCTGGTTCAGGTGCCCTGCATCGAACGGAACGGGCTGGGCGCGATCAAGGCGGTCTCGGCCGCGTCCCTGTCCCTGCGCGGGGACGGCAAGCATCTGGTCAGCCTGGACGCCTGTATCGAAACGATGCGCCAGACCGGCCATGACATGCACGAGAAATACAAGGAAACCAGTCTGGGCGGGCTGGCGGTCAACGTTCCGAACTGCTGAACTGGGCTTATTGCAAGGCGCGGCCGCCGAAGGGGGCGGCCGCAGTGCTTTTGCCTCGGCTCTCGCCTTGCGGCGAACCGCCTCGGGCGGTGCCCCGCGGCAGCGGCCCGCAAAAACCGCGAGGCCGGATCAGAAAGCCCTTGGCAGCCCCGCCGCCCATCGTGTAACCCATGGGGCATGAGCAAGGGACCGCAGATCAGTGCTGCCATCCATGCCGGGCACCCCGCCCGGGTGTCTCCCCTTGGCCTCCTGCTTCTTAGCCGCCTCTGAGCGTGCCCTAGGGCGCGACCGCTCAGAGGTGACCAGCGCCCGAGCCCTCAAAGCAAAGCTGAGACAGGAATTTACGCTATGGCACAGACTGCCGACCAACCCCGCGTTCTGATTTTCGACACCACTCTGCGCGACGGCGAGCAATCGCCCGGCGCCACCATGACCCATGAGGAAAAGCTGGAGATCGCCGGCCTCCTGGACGAGATGGGCGTGGACATCATCGAGGCGGGCTTCCCCATCGCCAGCGAAGGCGATTTCGCCGCCGTGTCCGAGATCGCCAGACGCTCGAAGAACTCCACCATCTGCGGGCTGGCGCGGGCGAATTTCAAGGACATCGACCGCTGCTGGGAGGCGGTGAAACACGCGAAATCCCCGCGCATCCACACCTTCATCGGCACCTCGCCGCTGCACCGCGCCATTCCGAACCTGACCATGGACGAAATGGCCGAGCGGATCCATGAGACGGTGACCCATGCGCGCAACCTCTGCGACAATGTGCAGTGGTCGCCGATGGATGCCACCCGGACCGAGCATGATTACCTGTGCCGGGTCGTGGAAATCGCCATCAAGGCCGGTGCGACCACGATCAACATTCCCGATACCGTGGGCTACACCTACCCCTTTGAATCCGCCAAGCTGATCGCCATGCTGCTGGAGCGGGTGCCGGGCGCCGACAAGATCACCTTCGCCACCCATTGCCACAACGATCTGGGCATGGCGACGGCCAACTCTCTGGCGGCTGTCGAGGCCGGCGCGCGGCAGATCGAATGCACGATCAACGGGTTGGGCGAACGCGCCGGCAATACCGCGCTGGAAGAGGTGGTGATGGCGCTGCGGGTCAGGAACGACATTCTGCCCTACCGCACCCAGATTGACACGACCAAGATCATGCATCTGTCGCGCCGGGTTTCCACCGTCTCGGGCTTCGTCGTCCAGCCGAACAAGGCCATCGTCGGCAAGAACGCCTTTCTGCACGAATCCGGCATCCATCAGGATGGCGTGCTGAAGAATGTCGAAACCTTCGAAATCATGAAGCCCGCCGATATCGGGCTGAATGAGAAGAACATCGCCATGGGCAAGCATTCGGGCCGCGCCGCCCTGCGGTCCAAGCTGAAGGAGCTGGGCTATGAGCTGGCCGACAACCAGCTGAACGACGTCTTCGTGCGGTTCAAGGCTTTGGCCGACCGCAAGAAAGAGGTCTATGACGAGGACCTGCTGGCCTTGGTCGCGGATGAGCAGACCAATGATGCGCATGAACATCTGCAGCTGAAGAAGCTGCGGGTGGTCTGCGGCACCGAAGGCCCGCAGGAAGCCGACATGATCCTCACCATCGACGGGGTGGACCATCATATCGACGCCACCGGCGACGGGCCGGTGGATGCGGCCTTCAACTGCGTGAAGATGCTGTTCCCGCACAAGGCGCGGCTGCAGGTCTATCAGGTGGCCGCCGTGACCGAAGGCACCGATGCGCAGGCGACCGTCTCGGTCCGGCTGGAGGAAGACGGGCGGCTGGTCACCGGCAGCTCGGCCGATACCGACACGATCGTCGCTTCGACCAAGGCCTATATCAACGCGCTGAACCGGCTGATCGTGCGGCGGCAGAAGACCGCGCCGAACGATGACGTGAAGACCATCACCTATCACGGCGAATAGCCTCTCTGGCGGCGACACCGGCCCGGGCCGGGCCGTCGCTTTCGGAACAGCAGGATCATGGCCGCGGCAATAGCGTCGCGGCCATGTCATATCGCCTGTCCGTCCTGCTCTGTGTCTCCGCCGCGGTCCTCTGGTCGCTGAACGGTCTTGTCATCCGCCAGATCGAGGAGGCGGGGACATGGGCGGTGCTGTTCTGGCGCTCGCTTGGCACCTTGCCGGTGCTGGGGCTTTGGATCGTCATGGCCTCGGGCGGGCATCCCTTGCGGCAGATCCGGGCCACCGGACGCTGGGGCATCCTGGGCGGGCTGGCGCTGGTGGCGGCCTTCGGCGGGGCGATCTTTGCGTTCCAGACCACCACAATCGCCAATGCCGTGTTCCTGTTCTCGGCCTCGCCATTGATCGCCGCGGTTCTGGCCCGGCTTTTGCTGAACGAGCCGGTGCGCCCCGCCACCCGCGCGGCCATCGCGCTGGCCGCCTGCGGGGTGTTCCTGATGGTGCGGGACGGACTGTCCGGCGGGGCGATGGCGGGAAATATCGCGGCTTTGTGCTCGGCCGCGGGCTTTGCCACCTTTACCGTAGCGCTGCGGGCGGGCCGAGTGGCCCAGACGATGCCGGTCTCGTTCTTGGGCAGCCTGTTCGCACTGATCGCGGCGGCGCTGATGCTGGGCATCAGCGGCGAGGATGCCGTGCCCCCGGCCGCGGATATTGCCATCTCCATGGCAATGGGAACCGTCCTGCTGGCGGGCGGGATGATCCTTTACACCATCGGCAGCCGGACCCTTTCGGCCGCCGAAGCGACCCTGCTGTCGCAGGGCGAGGTCATTCTGGCCCCGATCTGGGTCTGGGCGGTGATGGGCGAAACCGCCAGCCCGGCCACCCTGACCGGCGGAGCGGTGATCGTCTCGGCCATCGCGCTGAATGCTGTGGCGGGCGCGCGGCGGGCGCGGCCCGCGCTGCGCTAGGGCCCGCCGCTAGGGCTTGGCCGTCATCCGCGGCGCACGAAAGACGCGGGTTCGGGCGAACAGATCCTCCAGCCGGTTCAGCCGGTCCTGCACCTCCTCGGCCAGAAGGCCCTGCACCTGTGCCAGCAGCGCCTCGACCACCACCAGAAGGGCGGCGGTGGAATCCCAGGCCGCGGGCATCTCCACATGGCAGGGCAGGCTGTGGCGGGCATGGGCCGCCGCCGGAGACAGCCATCGGTCGGTGATCACGATGACCTCGGCCCCCTGCCCCGCGGCAATCTCGGCGAAATGCACCGCGTTGGATTCGTAGCGGCGGATGTCGAAGATCACCACCACATCCCCCGCCCGCAGGTCCAGAAGCGCCTGCTGCCAGTCTGTCAGATGGTCCGCCAGAAACCCCACCTCAGGCCGGATCACCCGCAAGAGCGTGGCCATGTAATCCGCATGGGCATGGGTCAGCCGCCCGCCCATCACCGCCACCCGCCGCGCCGGATCGGCCAGTAATGCCGCGGCACCGTTGAAATCGCGCGCGGGAATCTGGCCGAGCGTCGCCTCGATATTCCCCACCACCTGCGCCGCAAAGGCCTGCAAAGGATGGGCCTGCGGCTCGCGCGCACCTTCGGGCAGGGTCAGGGGGGCGACCAGCAGCCGCTCCACCTCGGCCCGCAGCGCGGTCTGGTAGTCCGACCAGCCGCGGAAACCCAGCTTCTGCACCAGCCGCACGATGGTGGGCGAGGACACCTCGGCCGCGCGCGCCAGCGTGGTGATCGACCCCAGTGCCGACATCGGAAAATGAGACAGGATATGCGTGGCCGCCTGCCGCTCCGCCCGGGTCAGATCGCCAAGCGCGGCGCGCATGCGGTGTTCGATCGGGGCGGGCTGATCCATGCTGCGGCTCCTCTCCCCAAACAGAAACATTTGTAACAGCGATTCGTCCTCCGGAAAATTCTTGACAGAACCGGGGCGGACGGAGAACCCTTGGAAAAAACAGGGAGACGACTCGAACCATGGCCTTCCCGGTCCACGCGCCCTGTGGCGCGCGGTTTTCGCGCATCGGACTTCGCCCCCAGAGGACCGTCTGATGCCCCGCGCCGCCGTTCTCTTCGTCCGCATCGTCGAGGCGCTGAATTACCGCATCGGCCGGATGGCCATGTATCTGCTGTTCGTCCTTGCGGGCGTGCTGCTGTGGTCGATCATCGCCAAGGCCTTCTTCCGCCCGCCGCTTTGGGCGCAGGAAATGGCGCAATTCACCATGGTCGCCTATTTCGTGCTGGGCGGCGCCTATTCGCTGCAACTGGGCGCCAATGTGCGGATGGATCTGCTCTATGGCCGCTGGTCGCCCCTGCGGCAGGCCGCGGTGGACAGCGTGACCGTCTTCGCCATGATCTTCTTTCTCGGTGCGGTCCTCTACGGCGGGATCGACAGCCTGATCTACGCGCTGGAAACGGGTGAGCGGTCGCGCAGCGCGTGGCGGCCCTATATGGCGCCGATCAAGATCGTCATCTGTCTGGGCGTGGGTCTGATGATCCTGCAATCCATCGCCTTTCTGATCCGCGACATTGCCCGCCTGCGGGGCGAGGACATCTGATGCCTTACGAATATATCGCCCTTGTCATGTTCGGCGGCATGGTGCTGCTTCTGCTGACAGGCCAACGGGTCTTTGCCGTCATCGGCTGCGTCGCCGCGGTGGCGGGGCTGGCGCTGTGGGGCACCGGCGGCAGTGCCATTCCCTTCACCAGCGCGATCAAGCTGATGAACTGGTATCCGATGCTGACGCTGCCCATGTTCGTGTGGATGGGTTACGTCATGTCGGAAACCCGCATGGCCGATGACCTTTACCGGCTGTTCCACGTCATGTTCGGTCCGGTGCCGGGCGGGCTGGCCATCGGGACGATCTTCCTGATGGTGCTGATCTCAGCCATGAACGGGCTGTCTGTGGCGGGTCTGGCCATTGGTGCCACGATTGCCCTGCCCGAGATGCTGAAGCGCGGCTATGACAAGGTGATGATCACCGGGGTCATTCAGGGGGGGTCCAGCCTTGGGATTCTGATCCCGCCCTCGGTTGTCCTTGTGCTTTATGCGATGATCGCGCGGCAGCCGGTGGGGCAATTGTGGCTGGCGGGCGTGTTCCCGGGCCTGCTGATGGCGGGTATCTTCGTCCTTTACATCGTCATCCGCACCGCGCGGAACCCGGCGCTCGGCCCGGCCCTGCCCAAGGAAGAGCGCGCACTGGCCCCGGGCGAGGCGCAGCGCCTGATCGTGGCGGGGCTGCTGCCCCTTGGCATCTTTGCGGCCATGATGGGGCCGTTCATCTATGGCTATACCAGCCTCGTCGAGGCCTCGGCCGTGGGCGCGGGGATTGCCACGCTGGTGGCGGTGGTCCGCGGCCGGATGACCCGCAAGGTGTTCGACAGCTGCATGGTGCAGACCCTTGGCGTCAGCTGCATGTTCATGTGGATCATCCTTGCCGCGCTGGCCTTTGGCGCGGTGTTCGACGGCCTGGGCGCCGTCCGCGCCATCGAAGACCTGTTCCTGCAGGACCTTGGCCTGTCGCCCTGGACCATCCTGATCCTGATGCAAGTGTCCTTCCTGATCATGGGCATGTTTCTGGACGATACCGCCATGCTGGTGATCGTGGCGCCGCTTTATGTGCCGTTGGTGGCCAAGCTGGACCTTGGCATGCCGCCGCAGGATGCGCTGATCTGGTATGGCGTTCTTTATACGATCACCTGCCAGATCGCCTATATCACGCCGCCCTTCGGCTATAACCTGTTCCTGATGCGGGCCATGGCGCCGGACCATGTGTCCTTGGCCGACATCTACCGCTCCATCGTGCCGATCGTGGGGCTGATGCTGATCACGCTGGTGATCGTCATGGCCTTCCCGGACATCGCGCTGTGGCTGCCGCATCTGGTCTACGGACCCTGAGTTCCAACAATCCCGGAGGGGCAGATGAACTGCCCCCGCCCCATATCCAAACGGAGGTAACAATGACGACGACCAGACGGAAATTCCTCAGCACCGGCGCCCTGGCCGGGGCCGCCGCTCTTGCCGCCCCCGCCGTCCGGGCGCAGGCTGCGCCGATCAAATGGCGGCTGCAGACCTATGCCGGTGCCGCCCTTGGCGAGCATGTGGTGAAACCCGCCATCGACAGCTTCAACAAGATCGCTGCCGGCCAGATGGAGATCGAACTCTATTTCGCCGACCAGCTGGTCCCCACGTCCGAGCTGTTCCGCGCCATGCAGGCGGGCACCATCGACGCCGTGCAGTCGGATGACGATTCCATGGCCTCGCCCACCGAAGTGACCGTCTTCGGCGGCTATTTCCCCTTCGGCCTGCGCTATTCGCTGGATGTGCCGGTGCTGTTCAACCAGTACGGGCTGAAGCAGATCTGGGAAGAGGAATATGCCAAGGTCGGCATCCAGCATATCTCGGCCGGGTCGTGGGACCCCTGCCACTTTGCCACCAAGGACCCGATCAATTCGCTGGCCGACCTGAACGGCAAGCGCGTCTTCACCTTCCCGACCGCAGGCCGCTTCCTGGCGCAATTCGGCGTCGTGCCGATGCAGCTGCCGTGGGAGGACATCAACGTGGCGCTGCAAACCGGGGAACTGGACGGCGTGGCATGGTCGGGGATTACCGAAGATTATACCTCGGGCTGGGCCGATGGCGCGCCCTACTTCCTGTCGAACAATATCTCGGGCGCGTGGATCGGTCATTTCTTCGCCAATGCCGACCGCTGGGCCGAAGTGCCGGATCACCTGAAAGAGCTGATGCGCGTGGTCTTCGACCAGTCGCATTATTACCGCCAGTGGTGGTATTGGGGCGGCGAGGCCGACCTGCGGGTCAACGGCCCGAAGATGAAGCTGACCTCGATCCCGGATGCCGAATGGGCCACGGTGGAAACCGCCGCCCATGCCTTCTGGGACGAAATCGGCGCCGAATCCGAACTGAAGGCCAAAGTGGTCGAGATCTTCAAGAAGTATAACGACACCATGACCAAGGCCGGGCGGCCCTATCGCTACAGCTAAGGCCACACGGACCGGGCGCCGCAGGGCGCCCGGTTCCCGACGACAAGCCCGCGGCATCGCCCGCGGGCGCAAGGAGGAGGGGGACGACCCATGATCCGGCCCGATTGCTGGCCCCGAAAGCCCGAGTTCGGCGGCGCCCGCGGTCTTTGACCCGCGTGCCGATCCCCTATTCCATTCCGAACCGATGCGAGGCCGATATGCCCGGTAACCTGACCCTAGCCACCCTGAAAGCCGCCTTCGACGCGGGCGAGATCGACACCGTTCTGGTCGCCGCCCCCGACATGCAGGGCCGCCTGATGGGCAAACGCTTTCACGCCGCCCATTTCCTGAACGGCGGGCATGAAGAGACCCATTGCTGCAACTATTTGCTGGCGGTGGACATGGAGATGAACACCGTCTCCGGCTACAAGACTTCCAGCTGGGAAAAGGGCTATGGCGATTACGTCATGAAGCCCGACATGGCCACGCTGCGCCGGATTCCGTGGCTGCCCGCAACCGCGCTGGTGCTGGCGGACCTTCTGGACCACGACACCCATGAAGAGGTGGCCGTCTCGCCCCGCGCGATCCTGAAGCGGCAGATCGCCCGGGCCAAGGCCATGGGCCTGAACCCGATGATGGCCACCGAACTGGAATTCTTCCTGTTCGAGAATTCCTATGAAAACCTGCGCGACCACGGCACCGCCGACCTGCGCCCCGTGTCGGGCTACAACGAGGATTACCACCTCTTCCAGACCTCCAAGGAAGAAGATGTGATGCGCGCCTGCCGCAACGGGCTTTATGGCGCGGGCATCCCGATCGAGAATTCCAAGGGCGAGGCCGAGGCCGGTCAGGAAGAGATCAACTACAAATACTCCGACGCGCTGGACACCGCGGACAACCACACCATCGTGAAACAGGGTGTGAAGGAAATCGCCTGGGCCAAGGGCAAGTCCGTGACCTTCATGGCGAAATACGACCACCGCCGCGCGGGGTCCTCCAGCCATATCCACCAAAGCCTGTGGACCGAGGCCGGGAAGCCCGCCTTCTTTGACGCCGATGCCGAACACGGCATGTCCGAAATGATGCGGCACTATCTGGCCGGGCAGCTGGCCCATGCCGAGGAAATCACGGTTTTCCTTGCGCCCTATGTGAACAGCTACAAACGGTTCTGCGTGGGGATGTTCGCCCCGACCAAGGCCGTCTGGTCCGCCGACAACCGCACCGCAGGCTTCCGCATCTGCGGCGTGCAGTCCAAGGCGATCCGCGTCGAATGCCGCATTCCCGGCGCCGATGTGAACCCCTATCTGGCCTGCGCCGCCCTCCTCGCCGCCGGTCTGGACGGGATCGAGAACAAGCTGGAGCTGGAGCCCGAGATGAAGGGCGACATGTATGCCAAGGGCGGCATCCGCGAAATCCCCCATACCCTGCGCGAGGCGGCGGCGCTGCTGAAGGGTTCCACCTTCCTGCGCGCGGCCCTTGGTGAGGATGTGGTGGACCATTATTACCGCAACGCCGAATGGGAAATTCAGGAGACCGACCGCGTGGTGACCGATTTCGAACGCCAGCGGCTTCTGGAACGGGCCTGACCGGCCCGAGGTGCTTTCCGGGCGGGAGCCTCTTCCCGCCCCTTTTCGACCGGCGGCCTTTGCCGCCCACAGGTGACAAGATGAAACCCATCCAACTGATCTCCCCGGCAGATGGTTCGGTCTATGCCGAACGTGTGCCGCTGTCGGCCGAAGCCGCGAAGGCGGCCGTCGCCCGCGCCAAGGCCGCCCAAGGCCCCTGGGCCGCCCGCCCGCTGGAGGAGCGAATCGCGCTGGTCAAGGCCGGGATCGCCCAGCTGACCGCGATGAAAGACACCATCGTGCAGGAACTGGCGGGCCAGATGGGCCGCCCGGTCCGCTATGGCGCGGGCGAGTTGGGCGGCGTGAACGCCCGCACCGACTATATGGCCTCCATCGCGGCTGAAACGCTGGCGCCCAAGGTCGTTGAAGACAGCGACAAGTTCCGCCGCCTGATCGCCCGCGATCCCGTGGGCGTAGTCTTCGTCATCGCGCCGTGGAACTACCCCTATCTGACCGCGATCAACACGATCATCCCCGCGCTGATTGCCGGGAACACGGTGATCCTGAAACACGCCAGCCAGACCCTGCTGGCGGGCGAACGTCTGGCCGAGGCCTTCCATGCCGCGGGCGTTCCCGACGACGTGTTCCAGAACGTGGTGCTGGACCATGCCACGACCGAACAGCTGATCGCCGCGCGCAGTTTCGGTTTCGTGAACTTCACCGGCTCGGTCGGGGGCGGGCAGGCCATCGAACGCGCCGCCGCGGGCACCTTCACGCCGCTTGGGCTGGAGCTGGGCGGCAAGGACCCGGGCTATGTCCGGGCCGATGCCAATCTGGATGCCGCCGTCGATACGCTGATGGACGGGGCCATGTTCAACTCCGGCCAATGCTGCTGCGGGATCGAACGGATCTACGTCCACGAAAGCCTCTATGATGCCTTTGTCGAAAAGGCGGTGGCCTGGGTGAACGGCCTGAAGCTCGGCAGCCCGTTTGACGAGACGACGACGCTTGGCCCGATGGCCAATGTCCGCTTTGCCCGCGTGGTGCGCGACCAGATCGCCGCGGCTTTGGCCGCAGGGGCAAAGCCGCTGATTGACACTGCGAAATTCGCCGATGACGGCGGTGCCTATCTTGCGCCGCAGATCCTTGTGAACGTCGATCATTCCATGGCGGTCATGACCGAAGAATCGTTCGGCCCGGTGGTCGGCATCATGAAGGTCGCCTCCGATGCCGAAGCCATCGCCCTGATGAACGACAGCCCCTATGGCCTGACCGCCTCGATCTGGACCGAGGATTACGAGACTGCCGCCGAAATCGGCGCGCAAATCGAAACCGGCACCGTCTTCATGAACCGCGCCGATTACCTTGACCCCGCGCTCTGCTGGACCGGCTGCAAGGACACCGGCCGCGGCGGCAGCCTGTCCTATCTGGGCTACCATGCGGTAACCCGTCCGAAATCCTATCATTTCAAGAAGGTGTGAGATGTCTCACGGCGTTCCCAACCGCAACTGGTCCTACCCGACCGCGATCAAATTCGGCGTCGGCCGTATTGCCGAACTGGCCGAGCATGCCGCCGGGGCCGGGCTGAAAAAGCCCCTCCTTGTCACCGACAAGGCGCTGGCCAGCCTGCCCATCACCGCACAAGCGCTTGACGTGCTGGAGGCCGCAGGCCTTGGCCGGGCGGTCTTCTCCGAAGTGGACCCTAACCCGAACGAGAAGAACATGGCCGACGGCATCGCCGTCTACAAGGCGGGCGGCCATGACGGCGTGCTCTGCTTCGGCGGCGGCTCGGCCCTCGATCTTGGCAAGATGATCGCGCTGATGGCCGGACAGGCCCCCGGCCTGTCGGTCTGGGATCTGGAGGATATCGACGACTGGTATACCCGTGCCGATGCGTCGAAAATCGCCCCGGTCATCGCCGTTCCCACCACCGCGGGCACCGGCTCCGAGGTCGGGCGCGCGGGCGTGCTGACCAATTCGGACACCCACAAGAAGAAGATCATCTTCCACCCGAAACTGATGCCCGTGGTCACGATCTGCGACCCCGCGCTGACCGTGGGCATGCCCAAATTCATCACCGCGGGCACCGGGATGGATGCCCTCGCGCATTGCCTTGAGGCCTATTGCAGCCCGTTCTACCACCCGATGAGCCAAGGCATCGCGCTGGAAGGCATGCGGCTGGTGTTCGAAAACCTGCGCGAAGTCTATGCCAACCCGACCAACCTGATGGCCCGCGGCCATATGATGTCCGCCGCCGCCATGGGCGCGGTCGCCTTCCAGAAGGGTCTGGGCGCGATCCACAGCCTGTCCCACCCGGTGGGCGCGGTCTATGGCACCCACCACGGCACCACCAATGCCGTGGTCATGCCCATGGTGCTGGAATTCAACCGCCCCGCCATCGAGGACCGTATCAAGGCCGCGGCGGCCTATCTGGGCTTTGACGGCGGCTTTGCGGGGTTCCACGATCAGATCATGGAGTTGCGCAGCGCGCTGGCGATCCCCGAGACGCTGACGGCCATGGGGGTCCTCTACAAGGATCTGGACATGCTGACCGACATGGCGCTGGAAGACCCGTCCTGCGGCGGCAACCCGGTCGAGATGACGCGCGAAAACACCCGCGCTTTGTTCGACGCCTGCATGTGACGCCGGCCTGCGAAGACCACCGGGAGGCAGGGGGCACCAACCCTCTGCCCCCTTTCATCTTGGCACAAATATCCCACGGGGGTCCGGGGGTGTGAAACCCCCGGCGGCCGGACAAGGGCGCGACATGACCACGACCGAAATCGCCATCATCGGGGCCGGTGTCATCGGTCTCGCCCTTGCCGAGCGGCTGACAGCCGAAGGGCGCGAGGTCGTGCTGATCGACCCGGCCGATCCCGGCATGGGCGCCAGCTACGGCAATGCCGGCACCATTGCCGATTACGCGGTGGCGCCGGTCGGCACGCCGGATGTCTTGCGCAACCTGCCCTCGCTCTTCTTCAGCCGATCCTCGCCGCTGGCGATCCGCCACCGGGCGCTGCCGACGCTGGCGCCCTGGCTGCTGCGGTTCGCGCAGCAATCGCTGCCTGGCCCGGCGGCCCGCAATGCCGAGGCGATTGCCGCGCTTCTGGCAGGCGCAGGCCCGCTCTGGCAGGACCTTGCCGCCCGTATCGGCGCGACCGAAATCCTGCAGCCCCGCGGCTGCCTCTATCTCTACCGGTCCGAGGCCGAGCGTCAGGCTGCCGAGGCCGAAATGGCCGGACGCCGGGCGCTTGGCGTCTCGGTCGAGGTGATCGGCGCGGCAGAGCTTGCTGCGCTGGAGCCGGGCCTGCCGCCGATGGCAGGCGCGGCCTTCTTCCGCAATGCGATCTTCCTGAACGATCCGGGCCGGATGATGCAGATCCTTGCGGCCCATGTGCTGAGCCGCGCCAGCCATCTGCGCGCCCGCGCAACAGGGCTGACCCGCGGTCCCGGCGGGGTCCGGGTGGAGGGGCCGGATCTGCGGTTGACCGCGCGGCATGTGGTGATCGCGGCGGGGGCGCATTCCCGCGTGCTGGCGGCACAGGCGGGGGACCGGGTGCCCCTCGATACAGAACGCGGCTACCATGTCGAATGGGACATGGCGCAGTTGCCACTGACCCGCCCGTCCTGCCTGACGCAGCGGGGGTTCTACTTTTGCCCGATGGCGGGGCGGCTGCGGGTGGCCGGCACGGTGGAACTGGGCGGCCTGACGCTGCCCCCCTCGCCCCATCGCATCGCCCGGCTGGTCGAAGGGGCGCGCACAGTCTTCCCCGATCTGGGGGTGCCGGACCGCGAATGGATGGGCTTTCGCCCGTCGATGCCGGACAGCCTGCCGGTGATCGGCCCCTCACGCGGGGGGAAAGATGTGATGCTGGCCTTCGGCCACGGCCATCTGGGGGTGACGCTGGCGCCGGTGACCGCGGGGATCGTGGCCGACCAGATCGCCGGTCGCCCGGCCCCGCGCGCGCTGCCCGCGGTCAGCCCCGCCCGGTTCTGACCACCGCAGACGCGAGGCCCCCATGCCCCCCGGACAACGGGACGGCGATGCCGGCCGCGCCGGACCCCGCCCTGCCCGCCAAGCAAAGGACGTCCTGGACAGCCCTCCGTCCTGCTGCCGCAGCCGCAACGGAAAACGCCCGCCCCTTTCCGGGGGCGGGCGTTTCCTGTTTCAAACCCTGCCGAAGATCAGGGAGCGGGCGCCGGGGCCGCGGGCGCAGGCGCGGTCGTCGTGCCTTCGATCGGGGCGGTGCCATCGGCGGGCGCGGTTTCCACAGCCTCGGCCGCAGGCGGCGTCTCGCGGCCATAGATGATCTCATGGCTGCCGTCATAGACCATCTTCAGCGCGACATAGAGGATCAGCGCAAGGCCGATATAGGCAATCCAGCGGTGTTTGCTCAGCAGCTTGGCCACAAAGGTTGCGGCAAAGCCCATCAGCGCCACCGACAGCACAAGGCCGATGATCAGCACGGTCGGATGGCCATGGGCGGCGCCGGCCACGGCCAGCACGTTGTCCAGCGACATCGACACATCGGCAATGACGATCTGGGTCGCGGCCTGGGCAAAGGTCTTCTGCTTGCCGGTCGACGGGGCAACGACACCGTCCTTGTTCAGATCCTCGCCGGTGACGGCTTCGGTGGCAGCATGTTCCGCCTCATGCCCGCCTTCACGCAGCTCGCGCCACATCTTCCAGCAGACCCAGAGAAGCAGGATGCCACCGGCCAGCAGCAGGCCCACGATGGCCAGAAGCTGGGTGGTGATCAGGGCAAAGCCGATCCGCATGACCGTGGCGGCGATGATACCCACCAGAATGGCCTTGCCGCGCAGCTCTTTCGGCAGACCGGCGGCGGCCAGACCGATGACGACCGCATTGTCGCCGGCCAGCACAAGGTCGATGCCGATGACTTGCAACAGGGCGATAAAGCCCTGGTAGGTGAAGATTTCCATTGGGTGTCCCGCATCCCGGTTTGTTTGCGCGCTACCTATGAACTGCGCCGCAACGTTTCAAGCACCGCACCTCACCTTTTTGTGAGACACTCTTGAAATTCCGCGCCCGGCCCCGTCCCATGGCGGGCAGGCGCTGCGGCGGGATCATGGTTCTTCTGGTTGAACATATACTTGTGGTGCTGGGTGTGATGGCGGTTGCGCTGGCCATGGTGCTGGCGCTGCAGCAGCGCCGCGCACCGCAATCCTCGGCCGCCTGGGTGCTGTTCATCATCCTCTTGCCCTATGTTGCGGTGCCGGTGTTCCTGATGCTGGGCTTCCGCAAGGCGCGCGGACGGGTGCTGCCCCTGCGCTTTCTGCCGATGCCCGGGGCCGCGCCGGTTACCCATCCGCTTGCCCGGGCGCTGACCGCGCAGCAGGAAGCCCCCGCCGCCAGTGGCGGCAATGCGCTGGTGCTGCACGAAACCCCGGGGGCTGCGCGTGATGCGCTGGACGAGGTGATCGCCGGGGCGGCCCGCAGCATCGACGCCCTGTTCTATATCGTCGCCCCGGACGACAGCGGCCGCCGCTTCATCACCCTGCTGACCGAGAAGGCGCAGGCAGGGGTCCGGGTCCGGCTCAGCCTTGACGCGCTTGGCAGCCTGCACCGGCCACGGGCCGAACTGGCCGCGCTGGCCGCCGCGGGGGGCGAGGTGCGGGTCTTCGCGCCCCTGCTGCGCTGGCGCCCCGATACCAAGATCAATCTGCGCAACCACCGCAAGCTGCTGATCGCGGACGGGCAGACCGTCTGGGCGGGCGGGCGCAACATCGCGGACGATTACCTGACCTCGGCCCCCGGGGTGTGGGAGGATCTGAGCTTTACCGCCCGCGGGCCCGTGGTCCAGAGCTTTGCCGACATCTTTGCCGCCGACTGGGGAGAGGCCCCCGCACCCCTGCCCCCGTCCGGGCCGAAGGGCGACGCCGCGCTGCAATTGATGCCCGCCGGGCCGGACGATCCGCTGGATCTGCTGCATGACGCTCTGGTCACCGCCATTCACCGTGCGGATCGCCGGGTCTGGGTTGCGACACCCTACTTCCTGCCGACCGAACCCCTGGCCCTGGCGCTGGCCAGCGCGGCCCGCCGCGGGGTAGAGGTGCATATCCACCTGCCCGCGAAATCCAACCAATGGACCGCCGACCTGGCCCGCGGCCCTTTCCTGCGCGAGATGGCCGCGGGGGGCTGCCGCATCCTGCGCCATGCGCCGGGCATGCTGCATGCGAAGGCCGGGCTGGTGGACGATGCGGGCTGGATCGGCTCGGCCAATTTCGACGTGCGGTCGATGCTGCTGAACTATGAATTCGGCCTGATGGCCTATGATGCGGGAACCGTGGCGGCGCTGGAACGCTGGTTCCATGCGCTGCTGCCGCTGGCAGTCGAGGGCGCGCCGCGGACGGGACGGCCCCGCCGCCTGATCGAAAGCATCTTCCGCCTGGGGGCGCCCATCCTGTGACCGACCATTCCGCGACAGAAACCACGCTGCGCATCGCCACCTACAACATCCGCAAGGCCATGGGCACCGACCGCCGCCGCGATCCCGACCGCGTGCTGCGGGTGATCGCCGCCCTTGAGGCCGATGTCGTGCTTTTGCAGGAGGCGGACCTGCGCCTGCCACCGCGTCCACCCGCGCTGGACCGGGCCGCGGTGACGCAGATCACCGGGCTGGTGCCGGTGGCCTTCGGCCACGGGCGGACCAGTCTGGGCTGGCACGGCAATGCGGTTCTGGTCCGCCCCGGGATCGAGGTGCTGGGCTCCGGTCATCATGACCTGCCGGGGCTGGAGCCGCGCGGCCATGTCGAGGTGCAGCTCTCGCGCAATGGCTTGCCCTTCCGGGTGATGGGGGTGCATCTGGGCCTGTTGCGCTCCTCGCGCCGTCGGCAGTTGACCGCGCTGAACGGGCTTCTGGCCGGGGCGCAGGCGCTGCCCACGCTGGTCGCCGGAGATTTCAACGAACGCTCGCTGACCGTGGGGCTCGGCCGGCTGGCCCGGCAGTTCCGCATCCTGTCGGGCGGGCCGACCTATCACAGCCGCTGGCCGGTCTTCCCGCTGGACCGTATCGCGGTGACGGCGGAATTCCAGGACCTGACCATCCGCGCCTTCCGCAGCACCGAAGCCTCGCTGGCCTCGGACCACCTGCCCCTGGTGGCCGATCTGCGGTTGCTTAGGGGATAAATGGAAGGCGTGTCCTGCAAACTTCAAGTGCCATGAAGGAAACCAAAGCATAATGGCCAGTTTCAGACGGGTCTATTATTTCACCGGTCCGACGTTCGCGCTTGAAAACATTAAGAAGAAGCGTCTCAAGCTGTCCCGCTTCTCAGAGTGCAATGATGTTTTTGAGCTTGCCTCTTTCAACCAAGCAGACCCCGCCTATCGGGATAGGTTCGCAGACTGGTTTGCAGAGATCGACGGGCAAATGGGGATGTTGTGCTTCTGTAAGAGTTGGAGCAGTCCATCCATGTGGGGTCGATACGCAGGAAATGGTGCAGGCGTTTGCTACGGTTTTGACGTCGATCAGACCAATCTGACAGACGTTAACTACGTTGCCGAGCGCCTCTTCCCCAGCCTTACGCTTGCAAACTTCTTTGACCACGTCGGCGAAGAACAGATGGTTGATCTCTTCGCAACCAAATCGGTAGTCTGGTCAGACGAAGAAGAGGTTCGCCTCCTCTGGCCGCTCGCTGACGCGCATCAGGAAGGCAGGCTGTACTTTGCAAGCTTCAGTGAAGCGTTCTGTTTAAGGGAAGTTCTGCTTGGCCCGCGCTCAAGACTGACCGTGCAGCAAGTCAAGGATGCAGCACCCGAAGTTGAGGTTCACAACACGCAGCGTTCTCCGTCTGGTTTTGATATCCAAAGATGCTGAGCGCGCCCTTGGCCCCCTACAGCATACCCGGCACCACCTGATCCGGGGGGCGGTGGCCGTCGGCGAAGGTCTTGATGTTGATGATGACCTTTTCGCCCATCTCGATCCGCCCCTCCAGCGTGGCGCTGCCCATGTGGGGCAGGAGGACCACGTTCGGCACTTCGCGCAGACGGGGGTTCACATCGGTGCCATGCTCGTAGACATCCAGACCCGCGCCCGCAATCTCTCCGGCACGGAGCGCGCGGGTCAGGGCATTTTCGTCGATCACCTCGCCGCGGGAGGTGTTCACGATCACCGCCGCGGGCTTCATAAGCTTTAGCCGGCGCGCATTGATCAGATGGAAGGTCGAAGGTGTATGCGGGCAATTGACCGAGAGGATGTCCATCCGGGCAATCATCTGGTCGAGGCTTTCCCAATAGGTCGCCTCCAGCTCCTGCTCCAGCTCGGGGCGGACGCGGCGGCGGTTGTGGTAATGCACCTGAAGCCCGAAGGCCCGCGCGCGCCGCGCCAGCGCCTGACCGATGCGGCCCATGCCAAGGATGCCCAGCCTCTTGCCCGAGAGGCGGGTGCCCAGAAACGCGGTCGGCGACCAGCCCTCCCATTTTCCGGCCTGCATGACGGCCAGTCCTTCGGGGATGCGGCGGGTGACGGCCATGATCAGCGCCATGACCATATCGGCGGTGTCCTCGGTCACCACGCCGGGGGTGTTGGACACAAGGATGCCGCGCTGACGGGCGGTGGCCACGTCGATATGGTCCACGCCCGCGCCGAAATTGGCGATCAGCTTCAGCTTGTCGCCCGCCTGTGCCAGAAGGCCCGCGTCGATCTGGTCGGTGATGGTGGGCACCAGCACATCGGCGGTGCGCATCACCTCGGCCAGCTCCTCACGTGTCATCCTGTCGTCGGTCTCGCGCAGACGGACGTCGAAGAGTTCGGACATCCTTGTCTCCACCGCCTCGGGAAGGCGTCGCGTGACGACAACACTCAGACGCGGCGATGGCATGGTCACTCTCCCGGCACTTCCCATGAACGCAGTTTCCCGGCATGGTGGGGCGAAGCGGGGCGGATCACAAGCCCCGAAAGGTATGGCAGTTTGGCGCAAGCGGCGGGCCCGCCCATGGCGGCCGGGCGGAAGGCGGACAGGCAATGCGGAATGTTCTGACAGCGGGGCTGGTGGCCCTGATCCTTGGCGCCGCCGCGGCAGGCGCGCAGGAGAGTTCGCCGCCGCCGCCCAATCCGAAGATCGCGGCCACGCTGCCCGTCGTGGCCCCCGTGCCCGATCCGGCCGCCAGCCCGGCCGTGGCCCCTCCGGCCCCGCCCCCTGTGACAGAGGCCGCCGTTGCGGCCGAGGAAAGCGCCGCCAAGCGGGCCGCAAAGACCGAGCCGGCCTGCAAGCCGGGCTTTGGCTGCGTGACGAACCTGCCTTTGCCGCGATTTGTCAGCCTGAAGGGCGACGAGGGCAATGCCCGCCGCGGCCCCGGCCTGACCCACAGGATCGACTGGGTTTTCACCCGCCCCGGCATGCCGCTGATGATCACCGCGGAATATGAGAACTGGCGCCGGGTCGAGGATCAGGACGGCGCCGGGGGCTGGGTGCATTATGCGCTTTTGTCCGGGGTCCGCTCGGTCGTGGTGGCGCAGGACATGGCGGAACTGCGCGCCACGCCTGACCGGGACGCCCGGGTGGTGGCACAGGCCGAGATCGGCGTGGTGGCCCGCATCCTGCAATGCACTGCCGACTGGTGCCGCATTTCGTCTGGCGGAGAAAAGGGCTGGGTCGAGAAGACAGCGATCTGGGGCGTGCTGCCCGGCGAAGTGATCGAGTGAGACCGCCCCCCGGCCTGTCATATCCCTGCCGCGGTCTGGCGCGATAACAGGCTGCCACGCCGCGCGACGAAAGCTGTTGCGATGCACGGGCCCGGGGGCTAACCAGCCTCCCCTGCCGGATAGGAGCACCCGCCATGACGAATCCCAGCCCCGATGCCACCCGTCTTGGCCTGTCGGCCGGGCTTGCCTCGGTCGCGGTGGCGGCCACGCTGGTGGCGCTGAAGCTTTGGGCGATGTGGACGACCGGCGCCCTGTCGATTGCTGCCTCGCTGGCGGACAGCGCGATGGATCTGATGATGTCGCTGGGCGCCGCGGCGGCGATCATCTATGCGGCCAAGCCCGCGGATGAAGACCACGCCTTCGGCCATACCTCGGCCGAGGATCTGGCCGCACTGGCGCAGTCGCTGCTGATCCTTGTCTCGGCCGCGCTGATCACCTGGTCGGCCGCCGGGCGGCTGCTGTCCGACACCCCGCCCACGCTGCAGGACGAAGGGGCGGGGATCATCGTGATGGTGATTTCGATGGTGCTGACGGTGGCGCTGGTCTGGTGGCAGGGCCGCGTGGCCCGGCTGACCGGAAACCGTGTCGTCGCGGCCGACCGGCTGCATTATCTGGGTGACCTGATCCCGGGGATGGGTGCGGTCGTCGCGCTGGTCCTGTCGCGGCAATGGGGACTGTCCGGCATTGATGCGGTGATCGCGCTGATTGCCGCGGCCTGGATGCTGCGCGGCGCGCTGCATATCGGGCGGGGCGCCTGGGATGCGCTGATGGACCGCCGGGCCGATCCGGATGTGATCGAGGGAATCGCCGCGATCGCCCGCGACTGGCCGGGCGTCCATGGATTTCACGATCTGAAGACCCGCATGGCCGGCAGCCGCATCTTCGTGAACCTTCATATCGAGCTGGACGGCAAGCAAAGCCTGCGCGCCGCCCATGACATCGGGGCCGCTCTGCGGCGGGCCATTCTGGCGGCCTATCCGCAGGCCGATGTCATCATCCACAAGGATGTGGCGCCGGAAGGCGACGATCCGGGGTCGTAACCGGGCTTGCACAAGCCGCGGGTTCGGGGAATTATTCATCTGAATAATCACCGGACCCGAAGGCATGCAGCACGACCGCCGCCCCTATCTGCGCGACAGCGAGGAAAATCGTCGCGATTCCCTGATTTCGGCCACGCAGGCCCTTGTGGCCGAAGGCGGGCCGCAGGCCGCCACCGTGCGGGCGATTGCCGGCCGGGCGGGGGTGACGCCCGGGCTGATCCGCCACTATTTCGGCAGCAAGGACGAGCTGTTCCGTGCCGCCTATGCCGCGCTGATGGACGGGATGACCGGCAAGGGCACCGATGCGCTTGAAGGTGTCGGCGCCGAACCGGGCGAGAAGCTGGCCGCTTTCATCGCCGCAGGCCTGCGCCCGCCGGTGGTGGATGCCCGCGCGGTCGGCCTCTGGGCCGGCTTCCTGCATCATGTCCAGTCCGACCCCGGGCTTCTGGCCCAGCACGAAACGGGCTACCTGTCCTACCGCAACCAGCTGGAGCAGCTGATCGGCGGGCTGCACCGCCCGGTCAGCCCCGCCCGACTGCGGCAGGATGCCATTGCCTGCAATGCGGTGATCGACGGCCTCTGGCTGGAAGGGTCGATCCTGCCCGGCGGTTTCGGCCCCGGCGAGCTGGTGCGGATCGGCCTGCGCGCGGTCGGGGCCATTCTGGGAATAGACCTGCTGCAATACGGAACCTTCGTGCCCGAGATCGCGATGGCGCCAGAGGGAGAACTGTCATGAAATATGCATCTGTCACCGAACGGCTGGCCCATCTCGGCTCGGCCAAATGGGAATTGCACATGCGGGCGCGCGCGCTGAAGGCGGCCGGACGCGACATCATCGAACTGACCATCGGAGAGCCGGACGTGCCGACGCCCGCGCCCCTGATCGAGGCGGTGACCCATGCCATGGAAGCCGGACGCACCGGCTATTCCAACGGCCGCGGAGAGGCGGGCACGCTGGCCGCGCTGGCCCGGCGCTATGCCGCGCGGCGCGGACGGCCTATCGGCACCGATCAGGTGATCTGCCTACCCGGCACCCAGACCGCGCTTTACGCCGTGTTCCGCACGCTGGTCGAGGCCGGGGATGAGGTCATCGTCGGCGATCCGATGTATGCCACCTATGAGGGGCTGATCGCACAGACCGGCGCCCGCGCCGTGCCGGTCGCGCTGCGACCCGAGGCCGGGTTCCGGCTGCAGGCACAGGATGTGGCCGCGGCGATCACCCCGCGCAGCCGGGTGCTGTTCCTGAACACGCCGCACAACCCTTCGGGCGCGGTGCTGTCGCGCTGCGATCTGGCGGCGCTTGGCGCGCTGGCCCGGGCGCATGATCTGTGGATCGTCTCGGACGAGGTGTATGAGGAGATGGTCTTCCCGGGCGTGACCTTCACCTCGCCCATGGATCTGCCGGAACTGGCGGAGCGCACGGTCATCACCTCGTCGATTTCCAAATCCCATGCCGCCCCCGGCTTTCGCGCGGGCTGGGTGATCGGGCCTTCGGACTTCACCGCACGGTTGTTGCCGCTTTCAGAAACCATGCTTTTCGGCAGCCAGCCCTTCATCGCCGATATGGTCGCGCTTGCGGTTTCCGAACCTTCGCCGGTTGCCGCGGGGATGGTGCAGCGATTTGCCGCCCGCGCCGCCATGATCGCTGACCGGCTGGAGGGCGTGGCCGGGCTGCGTGTCCACCGCCCCGAGGCGGGGATGTTCACCATGGTCGACGTGCGGGCCACCGGCCTCTCGGGCGAAGGTTTCGCCATGGGGCTGCTGGAGGAACATTCCGTCGCCGTCATGCCGGGCGAAAGCTTCGGCGCGGGCCTTTCGGGCTGGCTGCGACTGTCGCTGACCCAGCCCGATGACCGCATCGCCGAGGCCTGCGCCCGGATCGCCGCCCATGCCACTCGCCTGCAAGGACATGCCGCATGACCACCGTGGGCGAACGTCTGGTCGAAGGTCTGGCGGTCCGCGGGGTTGACGTGATCTTCGGCATTCCCGGCGTGCATACGATTGGCCTCTATCGCGGCCTCGCCTCCGGCCGGTTGCGCCATGTCACGCCGCGCCATGAACAGGGTGCAGGCTTCATGGCCGACGGCTATGCCCGTGTCACCGGGCGGCCCGGCGTGGCCTTTGTCATCACCGGACCCGGGCTGACAAACACGCTGACCGCCATGGCGCAAGCCCGGGCGGATTCGGTGCCGATGCTGGTCATCTCGGGCGTGAACCGCCGCACCAGCCTTGGCCGCGGGCTTGGGCTGCTGCATGAATTGCCGGATCAGGCGGCCATGGTGCGGGCGCTGTGCCAGACCGAAACGCTGACCGATCCGGCAGAGCTCGGCCCGGCGCTGGACCGTGCCTTTGCCGCCATGCTGGGCGCCCGCCCCGGGCCTGCGCATATCGAGATCCCGACCGATGTGATGGATCTGCCCTGCCCCAGCCTGCCCGACCCTGCGCCCGTGGCTGCCCCACCGACGACCGCGCTGCAGGCGCTGGAAGAGGTCGCGCGCCTGCTGTCCACCGCCACGCGGCCGCTGATCCTTGCGGGGGGCGGCACCCGCTTTGCCGGGGCCGAGCTGCGGGCGCTGGCCGAAGCACTGGACGCGCCGGTCGTACTGACCGCCAATGCCCGTGGCCTGCTGCATGGCCATGCGCTTTCGGTCCCCGCCTCCCCCAGTCTGGAGGCGGTGCGCGAGCTGATCCGCGGGGCCGATGCGGTGCTGGCGCTTGGCACCGAACTGGGACCGACCGACTATGACATGTATGTCAACGGCCAGCTGCCGGACCTGTCCGGCATGATCCGGGTCGACATCTGTGCCGATCAGCTGGACCGGCACCCGGCGCGGCTGACGATCCGGGCCGATGCAGGGGCCTTCGCCGCCGCATTGCACCTTGCGGTGTCCCCGCGCAAGACCGATGGCGCGGCGCGGGCCGACACCGCGCGCCAAACCGCCCGGGCCGAATTGGCGCGGCTGCATCCGGCGATGCCAGATCAGCTTTTGATGGTCGAGGCGGTCCGCTCTGCCCTGCCTGATGCGGTGATCGTGGGGGACAGCACCCAACCGGTCTATGCCGGAAACCTGTTCTACGACCATGACCGGCCGCGCGGCTGGTTCAACGCTGCAACCGGCTATGGTGCGCTCGGCTATGGTCCCGGGGCCGCCGTGGGCGCCGCGGTCGCGCTGCCCGGCGTGCCGGTGGTCTGTCTGATCGGCGACGGCGGGCTGCAGTTCAGCCCGGGCGAGCTGCGCACCGCACGGGACGAAGGCCTGCCGGTGACGTTTCTGGTCTGGAACAACGCCGGCTTCCGCGAGATTGCCGAGGCAATGGAGCAGGCGCAGACCCCGGTCATCGGCTGCACGCCCTCGCCGCTGGACATGCGGGCCTTTGCAGCGGCCTGCGGCCTGCCCTTCACCCAAGTGGCTCAGAACCCCGAGGCGCTGCGCGGGGCGCTGATCGCCCCCTGTGACGGTCCGCGCCTGATCGAAGTGCAGGCGCGCTGAGGCGGAAAAGGAAACGGGCGCCCATCGGGGCGCCCGGATCAAAGGACATCCGGCAGGGCCGATCAGGACCCGGCTTCGTCCGTTTCATAGGCCTCGATGATGCGGGCCACCAGCGGGTGCCGGACCACATCCTTGGCGGTGAAGTAGTTGAAGGTCACACCCTTGACCCCCTTCAGGATCCGCTCCGCCTCGGCCAGACCAGAGGGCACGCCGCGCGGCAGGTCGATCTGCGTGCGGTCGCCGGTGATGACCATGCGGCTGCCCTCGCCCAGACGGGTCAGGAACATCTTCATCTGCATGCCGGTGGCATTCTGCGCCTCATCCAGCACGACAAAGGCGTTCGACAACGTCCGTCCGCGCATGAAGGCCAAGGGCGCGATCTCGATCCGCTTTTCCGCGATCAGCTTTTCCACCTGCTTCGACGGCAGGAAGTCGTTCAGCGCGTCATACAGCGGCTGCATGTAGGGATCGACCTTCTCCTTCATGTCGCCGGGCAGGAAGCCAAGCCTCTCACCCGCCTCCACCGCGGGACGGGAAAGGATGATCTTCTCCACCGCGCCCGAGATGAACATGGTCACGCCCACGGCCACCGCCAGATAGGTCTTGCCGGTGCCCGCAGGCCCGATGCCGAATCCCAGCTCGTTCTGGAACAGGTTGGCGACATAGGCCTTCTGCGCCTCGGTCCGCGGCTCGATCGGTTTTTTGCGGGTGCGCAGTTCCATTCCGGGAGAGAACAGTTCGATCTGCTCGCCCACCGGGGCAGCGCCGACCGGGCGGCCCATGCGCAACGCACCGTCCACATCGCCCGCCACCACGTTGCGGCCGGTTTCCAGACGGGCATAAAGGCTGCGCAGAACGGCGGAGGCCTGTTCGCGCGCGCCTTTCTCACCCACAACAGCCAGCCGGTTCCCCCGTCGCAGGACGTGCACCCCAAGCTGATGTTCGATCTGAGCAAGATTGCGGTCGAATTCGCCGCATAGCTCGATCAACAGCCGGTTGTCGGGAAATTCGAGGAGCGTCTCAACCATGTCCTCAGGCTTGGTCGGGGGGGTCAGCGCGCTGATGCCCAATCAGGGTCTCCTTCTGCTTCTTGCCAAGGGCCTTGGGGAAATCGTGCGACCGTCCCCGCGATCTGGCAAGACCTTTATTTGCCGCCACTACATCTTGCGCCCAAAGATCAATCCTGTGTGACACGAACGCCCGAGTTCAATGCAGATGGGGGGCGCGGGGCCATGGCACAAGGGCCGCAGCCCCTTGATCCGCCACAAAAAGCAAGGGCCGCAGCTTTCGCCGCGGCCCGCCTGTCCCGCAGGGCAGATGCTTATTTCTTGACCACCACCGTCTTGCGGCCCGGTCCCGGCACGCGGTCCTTGATGCCTTCGGTCCCCGTTTGATAGGTGCCATTCGGCCCCGCGATCACGGTTCCCGGCGGATAGATATTGTTGCAGACCGGCAGGCCCGAGGCCGGGTCGTAGCGCGGGCTGGAATAGCCTTCCAGACCGTCATCCATGATCCAGTTCTGGCAACCGTCCGGGTCATAGGCGATGGCGGCCTCGCCATTGACCAGAACGCCGGAATCGCGCCCCTTGTCCACGCCCGTGGCGATGACCGAATCCGGCCCGCGATAGGCGCGGGTTCCTTCGAACCCCTCGCCGCCCACACATCCGGCCAACAGAGCCGATCCCAGCAGCGCACCCGTGATTTTCAGCGTCATGGCCATCTCTCTCACCACCGGTAGCAAACGATTTCGACGCGGCGGTTCTTCGCCATGCCGGCCGCGGTGCTGTTCGAGGCGATGGGCTGGCGTTCGCCATAGCCGATCTGCCGTTCGACCGAAGCGCCGACCGACCGGGCCACATCACCCACGGCCTTTGCGCGGCGGCTGGACAGGTCCATGTTGTACTCATCCGACGCGCGGCTGTCGGTATGGCCATAGATGGCGTAACCGAAGGCGCCCGCCTGGCTGAAGAAGCCCTGCAACCTGCGACGACCGTCGGCCGTCAGCTTGGCGCTGTCGGTGGCGAACAGGGTATCGGTGTTCTCGACCAGACAGGTGTTCTTCTTCAGGCAGACCGGCTTGCCGGTCTTGGGATCGCGGCGCGGCACCATATAGCCTTCAAGGCCGCCATCGGCCCACCAGTGCATACAGCCGTCGTTATCGACCCAGACGCCCCATTCGATCTGACCGACAACTTCCTGCGCCATGGCAGCAGAGCCTGCGGTCATTCCGGCGGCAAGGGCGGCAGCCCCTATCATCATTCGCACGGCGCGTGAAAACTTGTTCACAGCCACCCCCCAACACGTTCTTGTGACAGCAAGGTCAGGATTGACGACGAACTCCCGTCAAGTAAAGAGGATTCGTTGCAGTTTGAGGCATTTATGTGGCGGTGGCGCCGCGGCTTGCTACCATATCCTGTGGATAAGTCCGGATTGTCCCGATGCCGGAAACAACCCGCCACAATGCTGCCGTCAGGCTGAAATCCGCTCTGCCGCCAAGGAGTTCGGCGCCGAAGCTGAGACGCGCACCCGGACCAGATCGCCCACCTTTCCGGCCGGATCCTCCACATGCACCGCCATCAGGTGATCGGACTTGCCCACCATCTGTCCGGGCTTGCGGCCCGCCTTTTCATACAGCACCTGCACCTCGCGCCCGACCATCGCGGCCTGCGCGGCGCGCTGCTGGTCCAGGATCAGCGCCTGAAGCGCCTGCAGGCGGGCATCGGCCACCTCGGCCGCGACCGGGGTCTTTTCCGCCGCAGGCGTGCCGGGGCGGGCGGAATATTTGAAGCTGAAGGCCGCGCCATATCCCACGGCCCGCACCAGATCCATCGTGTCCTGAAAATCGCGGTCCGTCTCGCCCGGGAAGCCCACGATGAAATCCGAGGTCAGAAGGATGTCCGGCCGCGCCGCCCGGATCCGCTCCACCAGCCGCAGATACTGCTCGGCCGTGTGCTTGCGGTTCATCGCCTTCAGGATGCGGTCGCTGCCCGACTGAACCGGCAGGTGCAGATAGGGCATCAGCTCGGGCACCTCGGCGTGGGCGGCGATCAGGTCGTCGGCCATGTCATTGGGGTGGCTGGTGGTATAGCGGATGCGGTCCAGCCCGTCGATCGCGGCCAGTTCCCGCACCAGACGACCAAGGCCCCAGTCCCCGCCCTCACCTGCACCATGGTAAGCATTGACGTTCTGGCCCAGCAGCGTGATCTCGCGCACGCCGCGTTCGACCAGATCGCGCGCCTCGCGCAGCAGGCGGTCGGCCGGGCGGCTGACCTCGGCCCCGCGGGTATAGGGCACCACGCAGAAGGCGCAGAACTTGTCGCAGCCTTCCTGCACGGTCAGAAACGCGGTCGGCCCGCGATAGGCCTTACGCGCCGGCAGATGTTCGAACTTGTCCTCGGGCGGGAAGTCGGTGTCCACGACCTGGCCCTTCGCCTCGGCCATCTCGGGCAGGCGGTGATAGGCCTGCGGGCCGACGACCAGATCGACCAGCGGCATCCGCTTCAGGATCTCGGCCCCTTCGGCCTGTGCCACGCAGCCCGCGACGCCCACCTTCAGATCGGGGCGGGCCTGTTTCAGCGGCTTCAGACGGCCAAGGTCGGAATAGAGCTTTTCGGACGCCTTTTCCCGGATGTGGCAGGTGTTCAGCAGAACCATGTCCGCCTCTTCCAGCACCTCTGTGGTGACATAGCCCTTGGCGCCCATGGCCTCGGCCATACGCTCGCTGTCGTAGACATTCATCTGACAGCCATAGGTCTTGATGAAAAGCTTCTTCGCGGCGTCGGTCATGGCGGCCTCCTGACCGGCGGCTTTTACACAACTTGGGCCGAAGGGGCAACGCCGCCCCCTTGCCTTGGCGCAAGGCTTCGGGGAATCTGCGGAAAACGCGGGGCGGATCATGCGGCACGGCAGCCTGGACACATTCATCGACCGTTCTGCCGATGTGCTGGCACAGGGTCCGCTGGCCGTGGTCATGGCCGAAGACGGGGTGGAACTGGCCACCACCCTGCGCCACCATCTGGCCAGTGGATTTCGCCATGTCATCCTGCTGGCCCCGGCCGACCTGCCGCTTGCGCCGGAGGTGGAGGCGCTGGTCCAGCGGGTGGATCACGACGTCTATGCCGATGCCGCTTTGCCCGCCGCGGTGAACCGGATCAACGATGCCGCGCCGGAACAGTGGATCTATTACTGCTACAACGCCGAATTCCTGTTCTTCCCGTTCTGCGAGACGCGCTCGATCCGGGATCTTCTGTCCTTCCATACCGAGGAACGGCGCGATGCGATGCTGTCCTATGTGATCGACCTTTATGCCGGCGATCTGGACCGCCACCGCAATGCGGTGTCGCTGGAGGACGCGCATCTGGACCGCTCGGGCTATTATTCGCTGGCCCGCAAGGATGCCGAGCGGAACTGGGCCGCGAAGGAACGCCAGCTGGACTTTTTCGGCGGGCTGCGCTGGCGGTTCGAGGAGCATATCCCCTGGACCCGGCGCAAGATCGACCGGGTGTCGCTGTTTCGCGCAAAGAAGGGGCTACGGCTGCGGCCGGATTTCACCTTCACCGATGAGGAGTACAACACCTATGCCTGCCCGTGGCACAACAACCTGACCGCGGCGGTCTGCTCCTTCCGCACGGCCAAGGCGCTGCGTTCGAACCCCGGCAGCCGCTTCGACATCCACAATTTCCGCTGGCACAATTCGGTGCCCTTCGAATGGCACAGCCAGCAGCTGATGGATCTGGGCCTGATGGAACCGGGCCAGTGGTTCTGAACGCAGCGTCCTGCACCACCGGCCCGGCGCCGCCTTACATCACACCCACGCCGCCATAGATCAGGTTCGGGAGGAACAGCGAGATCTGCGGGAAGGCCGACAGCACAACCAGCACGACCAGCATGGCCAGCAGGAACGGCATCACCTCGCGCGCATAGTCCATCATCGGCACCTTCAGGATTTGCGAGGAGATATACATCATCCCGCCCACCGGCGGCGTGATCCCCGCAATCGTCAGGTTGGTGATGAAGACGATGCCGAAATGCACCGGGTCGATGCCCACATTGTTCACGATGGGCATCAGCATCGGGGTCAGGATGATCAGCGCGGCCGAACCTTCGATGGCCGTGCCCAGAATGATCAGCACGATGTTGATCAAAAGAAGCATCAGCAACGGGTCATCGGTCACCCCGGCGATCCAGCCCGACATGCTTTGCGGCACCGCCTCCCAGCTGAGGTAGAAGCCGAAGGCCGCGGCGGCGCAGATCATGACCATCACCGTGGCAGAATCCCGCGCGGCCTCGGCCAGCACATTGGGCAGGTCGGACCAGCGCATCTCACGATAGACGAACAGCGAGATGAAAAGGACATACAGCACCACGATGGCGCCGGATTCCGTGGTGGTGAACAGGCCATAGCGGGTGCCGCCGATGATCACGACCGGGATCGACAGCGCCCAGAGCCCGTCGAAAAAGGCCGATCCGACCTCGGCCCTGGTGGCACGGCTGTCGCGCTGCGGCAGATAGCCCCGGCGGCCCGCGACGATCCGCGTCGTGACCATCAGCCCCACGGCCAGCACCAGCCCGGGCAAGAGCCCCGCCGCGAAAAGCCGCCCGATCGATGTTTCGGACAGGTAGCCGTAGATGATCAGCCCGATCGACGGCGGGATCAGCGCCGTGATGATCGAAGCCGACGAGGTGATCACCGCCGCAAAGGCCCGGGAATAGCCCTTGTGAACCATCTGGTTGCCCAGTGTCTTGGACAGCATGGCGGCATCGGCATTGCTGGAGGCTGTCAGTCCGCCCAGCAGAACGCCCAGAATGGTGCACATCTGCGCCAGCGCGCCCACCATATGTCCCACCAGCACATCGGCCAGGTTGATCAGCCGCCGGGTGATCCCCGAGGCATTCATGATGCAGCCCGCCAGCACGAACAAAGGCAGCGCCAGAAGCGAGACGGACTGGCTGCCCTCGGCCATTTCCTGCGCGAAGTTGGACAGCGGGATCATGTCCATATTCAGCAGGAAAAACGCCAGCGCGCCCACGGCCATGGACCATGTGATCGGCGTCTTCAGCAAAAACAGCAGGGTGACGACCAGCGCAGGGCCGGCAAGATGGATGAAGGTCATATGATCGGATCCGCGTGACGGTCCAGCACCTCCGGCCGCCACGGACGGTCCGAGATCAGATGCTGCACGAAAAGCCCGGCCGAGGCGACGGCAAGCGGGCCATAATACCAGGCGCGCGACAGGTTCAGCGCGACGGTGCGGGTGTCCAGCGCCACGATGGCCTGTTTGACGAACATCACCGCCAGCGTCAGGAACAGCGCGGCCAGCAGAAGATAGTTGAACCACGCCACGGCGCGGCGCGCGCCCATCGGCAGGGCATCGACTAGCACGTCGATGGCGGCATGGGTGCCCAGCCGGACGCCCGCGATGGCACCAAAGAAGACCAGCCAGGCAAAGCACAGGCCCGCCACCTCATAGGTCCATGCGGCGGGGGTGGGCAGGACATAGCGGCTGACCACACCCCATGTGATCGACAGCACGATCACCAAAAGCGCGGCCGCGGCCAGCACCTCGTCCCAGCGGCGCCAGCGCAGAAGCGGGCCTTGGGTTTCATCCTCCATCGGATGCTCCTTCCTTGCAGGACCCGCGCGACCCCCATGGGACCGCGCGGGCGTTGCGCTTATTCGGCGACGACGGCGCGGACCTTGTCCACGATGCCCGGGGTCAGGCCCGGCACCGCGTCGAAGGCGTTCTTCGCAGCCTCCTGAAAGGCGGGCACGTCGACATCCTCGATGATCTCCACGCCCTGCGCCTTCAGTTCCTCGGCATAGCGGTCATCGGTTTCCAGCGTCAGCGCGGTCAGTTCCTTGGCGATGGCCGCGCCCTCTTCCAGCAGGATCGCCTGCGTTTCGGCGTCCAGCCCGTCGAACCAGACCTTGCTGGTCACCCAGGCAGTGAACATCATCTGGTGCCCGGTCTTCGAGATGACCTTGCGCGTCTCCTGCAGCTTGGACCCGGCGATGGAGCCGAAGGGCGCCTCGGCCGCGTCCACCACATTGGATTGCAGCGCGTTATAGACATCGCCCCACGGCAGTTCCGTCGGCCGCGCACCGAAGGCGGTGAAGGTGGACACCATGACCGGAGAACTGGGCACCCGGATCGTCACACCCGCCATATCGGCCGGGCTGCGGTAAGGTTTCGTCCCGATCACATGGCGCAGGCCGAACAGGCCCGAGGGCATGATCACCTTGAAGCCCTTGGCCTCCAGCCCGGCTTCCATCTCCTTGAACACCTCCGAGGCGAAAAGCTTGTCCGCCGCAGCCACGTCTTTGAACACGTAAGGCCCGGCGATCACACCCATGTCGGGGGCGAACAGCGACAGCTGGCCATAGTCGGTCGCGGCGAACAGCGTCGCGCCGCTGGAGATCATCTCATTGACCTTCTTCTGCGGACCCAGCTGGTCGCCGGTCAGCACGTCCAGCGCCAGCGCGCCATTGGTGCGGGCATTCACCCGTTCGGCGAATTTGGTCATCGCCACCACGATGGGTTCGGCCGGATTCACCTGCGAGGTGGTAAAACGCAGCTTTTCGGCATGGCCCAGCGAGGGCAGCGCCACGGCAATCGCCGCCGCCGCGGCCAGCAGTTTCACAAGTTTCATTCGGGTCCTCCTCCCGGTGATTTCGCCGTTCCGGCGGGCGGGTCCATCCCCCTTGCCCGCGCGGAGCTCTCCGCGGCCCGCTCTTTGCGGAGAATCATTCTCTCAGATGAAAGCGGATGGCGAAGAGTGTTCGCGCATCCCCGTCCTCCGCTCAAGAAGATTTTATATGTGATATGATTTTTTATTAGAGATTGGATGTTGCCCATAGCCATGCCAAAGCCGCCCGCAGGCTGCGCGGGCGGTTCTGACCTTTCCGGCCCTGTCAGACAGTGGTGCGGAAGTGCCGTTCCCGCCCGTAAAGCGAGACGAGCAGCAGGATGATCGCGCCAAAGGCCGCTTGCACCGATGCGGGCGAAAAATTCAGCCCGATCAGCAGGGTATTGATCTCGGTCAGGACGAGAACCCCGGCAATCGTGCCGATATAGCTGCCCCGCCCGCCCACCAGCGCCGCCCCGCCGACCACCACTGCGGCGATGGTCTGGAACAGATAGGGCTGGCCCACATCGCCGTAAGCCGACCCGGTGAAGCCCAGCAGCAGCACCCCCGCCAGCGCGGCAAACACAGCCGAGGCGGCGAAGGTCAGCGTCCAGATCCGCAGGGGCCGGATCAGCGCATAGGGCGCCGCACCGAGATTGGAGCCGAGCGCGTAAAGCTGCCGCCCATAGGGCGTGCGCGCCAGCACCAGCACGATGCCGAGCGTCAGCACCGCCAGCGCCGGGATCAGCGCGGGCACCGGCAAGGGGCCGAAACTGCCACCGATGGAGACGAAGGCCGACACCGCCTTCGGGGCCGAGCCGGAGGGGAAGCCCTTGGTCCAGATCAGGACCAGTCCCTGCACGATCATGCCGATGCCCAAAGTCACGATCAGCGGATGCAGGTTCAGCCCGCGCGACAGCGCGCCGTTCACCGCGCCGATCATCGCCGCCAGCCCGAAGACCACCAGACAGACCAGCCCGAAAGGCCAGCCCTGCCCGTACAGCTGTGCCGCCACCACATTGGCGAAGCCGATGACAAAGGGAATGGACAGGTCGATCCCGCCCAGGATCACCACCAGCGTCTGCCCGACCGAGGCCACCGCCAGCAGCGCCGCGATCACCAGCATGGCGCGGATGGCAAAGGGCGCCGAATAGCCGGGGATCAGCGCGTTGCCGATGGCGTGCAGGGCGGCGGCCACGGCGAAGGCGCCCAGAATGCGCGCGGTCATCGGGGTGATCTTCATGCGTGGCTCCGCGCGGTTTGCCGGTCCTGCAGCGCGATCAGCACCACGGCGGCCACAAGGACCGTGCCATAGGCCACCTGCAGGACATAGGTCGAGACGTTGAAAGCGGTCAGCAGGCTTTGCAGCAGGAAGATATCCGCCGCCCCGATGGCCGCGCCCAGAAGCCCGCCCCTGCCGCCCGCAAGGCTGACCCCGCCCAAAGCCACGGCGGCAATGGCGATCAGCGTGTAATTCGCCCCCACCTTCGGATCGGCCGAGCCGATCAGCGCGGTCAGCATCATGCCCGCCGCCCCGGCCAGAAGCCCGGTCAGCACATAGGCCAGAAACCGCACCAGCGACACCGGCACCCCCGCGGTATAGGCCGCCCGGTCATCGCTGCCGGTGGCCATCAGCTGATCGTGAAACGGTGTCCGGGTCAGACCCCACCACAGAAGCGCGATCAGGCCAAGGGGCAGGAAACTCCACCCGCCCGCCATCGCCTTCAGCCAGTCGGGCGCCGGCCCCAGCGGGGCGGGCAGGATGGTCAGCGTCAGCCCGCCAAGGATCAGATAGGTGCCCAGCGTCGCCACGATGGGCTGCACCCGCACGACCGTGGCCATGAATCCGTTGAAGGCCCCGATCGCTCCGCCGATCAGCAGCGCCGCGGGCCAGAGGAGGAAGGGCGAGGACATCCCGTGGTCCAGATACAGCACCTTGATCACCACCGCACCGACCAGCGCCATGACCGGCCCCACCGAAATGTCGATCCCGCCGCGCCCGGCCAGAATGACCGGGGTGGAGGCCAAGGCCGCCCCGATCAGCGGTGCAGACATGCCCAGAAGCGTGCCCCAGGCCGCGGGCGCAAAACGCGCCGGGTTCATCACCAGATTGGCGACCAACAGCACCGCCAGAATGATCAGGCCAAAGCCATAGCGTCCCAGCCGCGCCATCAGGCGGCCCGCCCGAACATGGCGGCGATCACCGTTTCGGTCCGCATCGCATCCCCTGTCATTTCCGCCGCAAGGGCGTGGTCGCGGAAGACCAGCACCCGGTGGCACAGCACCAGTATCTCCTCGATTTCCGAGGACAGGATGACCAGCGCCATCCCCTCAGCCGCCAGATCGCGGAACAGGTCGTAAAGCACATGCCGCGTGGCCACATCGACACCGCGGGTGGGGTCGTTCAGCAAAAGAACCTTGGGATCGCGGGCCAAAGCGCGGGCCAGAAGCACCTTCTGCTGATTGCCGCCTGACAGCGCGGTGATCGGTGCCTCGGGTGACGGCGCCACGATCTTCAGCCGCTCTTTCCAGTGGTCATAGCGGGCGCGACGCGCGCGGGCGCTGATGAAGGGGCCGCGGCGGTCCTGCCCGGCGGTGGCGATGGCGAAGTTGTCGAGGATGGACAGGCCCGGAAAGATGCCGGTCGTCCGCCGGTCGCGCGGGACATAGACCACGGCATTCCGCTCGGCCTCTGTGAAAGACGCGATCCGGGCGCCGTCCAGTTCCACCCGGCCCGCGGTCCGCTCCAGCCCGGCCAGCACGCGCAGGAACACGTCCTGCCCGTGGCCGTCCAGCCCGGCGAGGCCAAGAATCTCTCCCCCGCGCACAGAGGTGGAGAGGGACGCCGCCCCGGGGCGCAGCGACAGGTCGCGGATGCTGAGGTCAGGCATGATGCGCCTCCATCTCTTGGGCGGTCTGCGGCGCCATCAGCCGCAGCAGGCCCGCGGGGGTAGACACCTCGCGGGTCTGCGTCACCACCACCCGGCCCGAGCGGAGGACCGAGATATCGTCTGACAAAGCCATCACCTCATCCATCCGGTGGGTGATGAACAGGATCAGGCCCCCCGCCCCGGCGCGTTGCCGCATGAAGGCAAAGACCGACTCGCGGTCGGCAAAATCCAGCGCGGCGGTGATCTCGTCCAGGATCAGCACCCGCGGACCCCTGGCCACGGCGCGGGCCAGCACCACCAGCTGCTGCGCCGCCAGGGGCAGCGATCCGGCAGGCGCGTCAAGGTCGATGGGCGTGCGGGCGAACTGCGCCAGCACGGCCGCCGCCCGGTCCCGCCTTTGCCCGCGCGGAATGCGGCGGGTAAACAGGCCGTCCAGCCCCAGCAGGATATTGTCCGTCACGCTGCGGTCGGGCGCGATCAGCACCTCCTGAAAGGCGGTGGCAAAGCCCGCGGCCTGAAACGCCGCCGGGTTGCGCGCGGTGACGGGGCGGCCCTCGAACGTGATCTCACCCGCATCGGGCAGCACGATGCCGGACAGAAGCTTGACCAAGGTCGATTTGCCCGAGCCGTTTTCGCCCAGAATGGTGTGGACGGTCCCCGCCCGGAAGGAAATGGTCGCCCGGTCCAGCGCCACGGTCTCGCCATAGCGTTTGGACAGGCCCGAGATCGTCAGCATCGGCGGCTCCGGAAGGGGCGTCTGGCAGGAAGGAAGATGCCGCCCCCGAAGGGGCGGCGAAAGCGTCATTGCGCGCAGGCGCCCGGCACGGCGGCATAATCCCAGCCCGGCGTGGGCGCGGGATTGCTGAAATAGGCGTCCAGATCGGCCTCAGCCACCGGATCGGTGGGCGGCACCGGGAAGACGGACACCGCATCCGGCGTCATGCAGTCCTGATACCAGCCGGCCAGATCGGCCTCATGCACCGGGGGCAGCGGGATCATCAGCGTGTTCAGGACGGGCTTCTGCCCCTCCATGATCCGCGCGGCGACCCGGAACAGCGTCTGCGCGGTCCAGCCCGGCAGCACCGCATGGCCTTCGAAGCGGTAGCCTTCGGGGTTGGCCTTCCAGTAGCCCAAGGCATCGCCGGTGATCGAACCGGTGATCAGCGGCACCGGACGCCCGGCTTCGGCAAAAGCCTCGGCAATCACGCGGGATTCGGAACCGGCAGACCAGACCGCATCAATCGGCGCGGGGTTGGTCGCCAGCGTCTGCAGCACGACGGTCTTCGTCACATTCGCGGTCCAGTCGCCGTTCACCACGCGCGACACTTTCAGCGCGGGGTAATTGGCCATGGCCGCATCGGCGCCCGCCCGTTCCTGCGCGACGATCGGGTGCCCGGCGATGCCCTCGACGATCAGCACATTGCCGCCTTCGGGCAGCGCCTTGCCGATGGCGTCCATCATCTCATAGCCCCAGCGGGAATAGTTGCTGTCCACATTCACCGCCGAAGGTGCGGTGACCGAACCCGCCGCGGTGACAAAGGGAATGCCCGCCGCCGAAGCCGCCGCAATCGCCTCATCGAGGCCGGTGGCCGAACCGGGGATCGAGGTGATGATCCCGCAACCCTTGTCGATGAAGGCGCGGATCTGGCTGATCTGCTGGCCCACATCGCCGTTGGAATCGGACACTTCGAAATCGCTGACCACGCCCGCCGCGATCAGACCGTCGACCAGCCGCTTCAGTTCCGCCGTGACGGACACGCGCCACGGGTTCCCCTGATAGCTTTCGGAATGGCACCATTTGTAGGGCTTGGCCTTGGGCGTGAAATCGGCCAGCGGGCCGGGCGTCACCACCTGCGGTGCGCCTTCGTATTGCGACCGCAGCACCTCGGGCAGCTTGGCAATCGTCTCTTCCACCGTCTGCGCGGCCACGGGCAGCGCCGCCAGCAGCGCCGTTGCGGTCAGAATACCGCGGATCGGAGCCTTCATCGTCTTCCTCCTCCCAGATCAGACTTGTATCACATATGAATAGTCATTTTACTTACGAAAAGTCAACGCAAGCCTGCGGATTGCGGCAGCGGTCCGGTGCGGGCTAGACTCTGGCGGAAACGCCCCGGTGACAGGCCCTGCCTGCGCCCCGGGCAAAGGGGGGAAATCATGGCTGAACTTCTGCTGGCACTGGGCACGCTGAACCGCGAGGCGCCCTATTTTCAGGGCGCGCGCGGCGACGGCCTTTCGGTCTGGGGCTTTGACGAAGAGGCGCTGACCTTCCGCCGTCTGGCGCAGTATCCGCAGGTCGAAAACCCCACCTTTCTGTCCATCACCCCCGATGGCCGCCGGATCTATGCCAATTCCGAGGTGGCGGACTGGAAGGAAGGGCTGGTGACCGCCTTTGCCTTCGATCCACCTACCGGGCGGCTGGATTATCTGAACACCCAGCCAACCCTTGGCAGCATCGCCGCGCACAATATGATTTCGCGCGATGGACGGCGGTTGTTCGTGGCAAACTACACCGTAGGCAGCGGCGGGCCGGATCAGTCCTTCGTGGTCTATGACCTGCGGGCGGATGGCGCGCTGTCCCCGGCGGTGGCCAGCGTGGCGCATCAGGGCAGCGGCCCGAACCCCGACCGGCAGGAACGCTCCCACGCCCACAGCGCGACCGAGGTGATCGGCGGCGGGCGGGTGATCGTGGCCGATCTGGGGACCGACCGGCTGGTGACCTATGCCATCGGCCCGGACGGGGCGCCGTCGCGCCTTGCCGAAAGCCCGACCGCCCCCGGCGCCGGGCCGCGGCATGTGGCACTGCATCCGGGCGGGCGGCTGGTCTTCGTCATCAACGAACTGGATTCGACCGTCACCGCCTTTGCCTTGGACCCGGTCGGCGGCGGGCTGACAGCGCTGGACCATCAACCCGCCCTGCCCCCGGGGGCCGCAGACAGCCATTGCTCTGACCTCCAGATTTCGCCGGACGGGCGGTTCCTTTATGCGGGCAACCGCGGCCATGACAGCATCGCCGTCTTTGCGGTGGAAGAGGACGGGCGGCTGACCCCGCAGGGCCACACCCCCTGTGGCGGGCGGACGCCGCGCAACCTGGCGCTGACGCCCTCGGGCCGGCATCTTCTGGTGGCGAACCAGAATTCCGACCGGGTGACGGTGCTGGCCCGCGATGCCGCAACCGGCGCGCTGACCGATACCGGTGCGGCGCTGGAGATCGGGACGCCGATGTGCGTGAAGTTCGCGGCGGGCTGAACCCGGCGTCAGCCCAGACCCAGCCGGTCTGCGATGGTGGCGCCCGCACGGCGGACGGCTTCGGCAATCGCCGCCACATCCGGCGCCACCGGGCCGCGCAGCAGCGCCACGATCAGCGCCGCCCGAATCTGGCCCTGCGGCGTGCCGATCAGCACCCCCACATCGACACCGCCAACGAACCGCTCGCCCTCGGCCGTTTCATAGCCGCGGGCCCGGACCGCCTCGACCCGCGACAGAAAGGACAGCCGCTCTTCTTCCGGGCGCGCATCGAAGCCGGTGTAATCGCTCAGGAACCCGCGCCGTTCGTCCTCCTCCATGGCGGACAGCAGGATACGCCCCGAAACCGTGGCCAAGGGCGAATGGCGCGACCCCACCTCGACCGACAGCCGCACCGGCTTCGGGCTTTCATGCTGGGCCAGCACCACCACCTCGCCATCGCGGAGCGTGGTCAGGTGGCAGGTCTCGCGCAGGTCTTCCGACAGGTTGCGCATGACGGGCAGCGCCACCCGCAGCAATTCCTCATAGGGGGAATGGGTGCGGCTGAGTTCGAAAAGCCGCAGGGTCAGCCGGTATTGCCCGCCCTGCGTGCGGCGGATGTAACGTCGCGCCTCCAGCGCGGAGAGCACCCGGAAAATCTCGCTGGCGCTGCGGCCAAGGGCACGGCAGATCTCGGCCTGCGACATGGAATTGGCCTGTTCACTCAACAGTTCCAGCACATCCAGCGCCTTGGTCAGCGCGGGCACCGAATAGCTTTTGGGCGCGGCGGCTCCGGTTGCCTTTGCCTCTTTCACCATGGCTGCCTCCGCATACGCTCTGCCCTGTCCTCTCTAAAGCGCCCGTCCCCCCACGTCGAGGCTGCTGCGCCTTGCGCAGAAAGGGCCTGTTGCGCGATAGTCCGGGCCTCCCCGCCCGGAAGGACCGCACATGACCGTGACCAACGAAGACGAACTGGACGGCCTGCGCGTGATCGGGCGGATCGTGGCCAATACGATGCTGGCGATGGCCCGCGCCATGGAACCGGGCATGACCACGCAGGAGCTGGACGAGATCGGCCGCGCCGCGCTGGACCGCGCGGGCGCCACCCCCGCGCCCGAGGCGACTTATGGCTTTCCCGGCGCCACCTGCATCAGCGTGAACGAGGAGATCGCCCATGGCATCCCCGGCCCCCGGGTCATCGCGGCGGGCGATCTGGTGAACATCGACGTTTCCGCCTCGAAAGACGGGTTCTTTGCCGACAACGGCGGGTCGTTCCGGGTGCAGCCGGTCGCGCCTGCGCTGGACCGGCTGTGCCGCGACGGGCAACGCGCCATGCAGATCGGCGTGGCCGAGGTGCGGCCGGGGCGGCCCCTTGCCGGCATCGGGCAGGCCATCGGCCGCTTCGCGCAGGCCCGCGGCTATACGCTGATCCGCAATCTGGCCAGCCACGGCGTGGGGCGCGCCCTGCATGAGGACCCGACCGAAGTGCCGACATGGCCCGTCCGCGGTGACCGCCGCGTGCTGCGCGACGGGCAGGTCATCACGGTCGAACCGTTCCTGTCCCGGGGAGGGCTCTGGGCCAGGGAAGGCGTGGACGGCTGGACCCTTTACAGCACCCCGCGGGCCGCAACGGTGCAGTTCGAACATACGGTCGTCGCCACCCGCAACGGACCGCTGGTCGTCACCGTTCCGGGCTGACCGGCGCTACACCAGCCCGGCCAGATGCAGCGCAAGGCCAAGCGCGGCCGATCCCGCCAGAACGGTGGCCATGCCAAGCTTCAGCCGGAACACCGCCAGCAGCGCCAGCGCAGAGAGCGCAGCGGCCGTCCAGTCGATGGAGGACAGGACCGGCAGCTCCAGCGACAGCGGCCCCGCCTCGATCCGCGTCACTGCGCGCCAGACGACATGGATGGCAAACCACAGCGACAGGTTCAGGATCACGCCCACCACCGCCGCCGTCACTGCCGACAGCGCGGCCGACAGCGCCCGGTTCGTCCGCAGCCGCTCCATGAACGGGGCGCCAAGGAAGATCCAGGCGAAGCAGGGCGCAAAGGTCACCCATGTGGCCAGAAGCCCGCCAAGGCTGCCCGCCAGCAGGGGCGCGGCCCAGCCCGCCTCACGGAAGGCACCCATGAATCCCACGAATTGCAAGACCATGATCAGCGGGCCGGGCGTGGTTTCCGCCATGCTCAGCCCGTCCAGCATCTCGCCCGGGGCAAGCCAGCCATAGGTGCCCACGGCCTCCTGCGCGACCCATGCCAGAACCGCATAGGCGCCACCGAAGGTCAGCACCGCCAGTTTTGAGAAATAGGCCGCGATGTCGGTGAAGACGCTGCCCGGCGCCAGCGCCAGCAGCAGGCCCACCGGCAGAAGCCACAGGATCAGCGCCACCACACCCGCGCGGAACGCCCCTGCCCGGGCCGCACCGCTGAGGTCGCCATGGCCTTCGCCCAGCAGGGTTTCGGCATCGGCCACGCCCCCCTTGCCCGAAGGGTCGTGGCCACCGCCACCGTGAAACGCCGTCAACCCGGCCTTGGCACCGGCCCAGCCGATGATGGCCGCCAGGGCCACGATCAGCGGGAACGGCAGGCCGAAGGCAAAGATCGCCACGAAAGACGCGGCCGCCAGGGCCAGCATCGCGCCATTCTTTAACGCGCGCCTGCCCACCCGCACCACCGCCTGCAACACGATGGCCAGCACAGCCGCCTTCAATCCGAAGAACAACGCCGAGACGAAGCCGACTTCACCCCAGACGGCGTAGATCCAGCTTAGCGCCATGATCGCCACAAGGCCCGGCAGGATGAACAGCAGGCCCGCGACCAAGGCGCCGCGCACCCCGTGCATCAGCCAGCCGATATAGGTGGCCAGCTGCTGCGCCTCTGGCCCGGGCAGCAGCATGCAGAAATTCAGCGCATGCAGGAAACGCCCCTCGCCCAGCCAGCGCCGCTCCTCCACCAGTTCGCGGTGCATGACCGCGATCTGCCCGGCAGGGCCGCCGAAGGACAAGGCCGCGATCCGCGCCCAGACCTTCGCCGCCTCGGCCAGAGTGGGGACAGCGGAAGGCGCGGTCATTGCCGAATCTCCGGGCCTGCGGGGCCTGCGGGGCCTGCGGGGCCTGCGGGGGCAAGATGGCGCGAGAGGTGGATCGGGGGCAAGGCCTTGCTCCTGTGCTGGGCGAACCCGGTTCATCTGGGCGGACCCCGGGCGGGCCGCCAGCCCGCCGCTTGTCCGGTCAAGCTCCGCCTCCTGTCAAGCCGCAGACCGCATCCGTTACGAAACGGTCACCGCGCCGTCATGTCGCGCCCGGGTCCCTTGTCCGGGCCGGTGCGGACACCTAATATCTCCAGAAGCTATAGATAAAGGAGGCCCCGATGCTGACCATCGGAAAACTGGGCGAGGCGGCGGGCGTCAAGGTGCCGACGATCCGCTACTACGAACAGATCGGCCTCCTGCCCGAGGCCGAGCGCAGCAGCGGCAACCAGCGACTCTATGGCAAGGCGATGCTGGAGCGGCTGTCCTTCATCCGCCACGCCCGCGACCTTGGCTTTCCGCTGGAGGCGATCCGCGCGCTTCTGGGCCTTCAGGATCAGCCGGGCCAGTCCTGTGCCGCCGCCGATGCGGTGGCGCGGCGCCAGCTGCAGGATGTGCGCCAGCGCATCGCCCGGCTGCAATCGCTGGCGACCGAGCTGGAGCGGATGGTCGCGCAATGCAGCCACGGCACGATTTCCGACTGCCGCGTGATCGAGGTTCTGGGCAACCACGCGCTGTGCGGCCACGATCATCCCGCCGATCCCGCGCATTGATCCCGGCCCCGGCGGGTAGGGATCACCCCTCCCGCCGTGCAATCCCGGACCGCAGAGGCACCGCAAATCGCAGGGCGCGTCACCTGCGGAGAGGCTTGCCGCATTTGCGAAAGCGGCTATAGTCAGCCTGCCCGGACCGCAGATTTCTTCGCAATTTTACCGGGCCAGCCGATAGTTCAGCCCGCAGCCTGACCCGCCCCGCTGCCGGATCTTTCGTAAGGAGATTGCGCTGGCCGCTTTGCGCAGGTTTCTGGGAATTTCGGCCCTGCTCCTCTGGCTGGTTCCGGCCGGACTGGCCGCTGCACAGGATTGCACCTCTGAGGCGGAACCGAATGACACGCCGGAGACGGCCGGTGTCCTGACCGCCGGTTGCCTGACCGGCCGGTTCGATGCGGGCGATCAGGAACTTCTTGTGCTGGAGGTGACGGAGCCCGCGCTCTGGACCTTCGGCCGGCTGCCGCAGGGTGCGGCGCTGGATCTCTACCGTCTGGCGGGTGAACCGCCCGCTCCCGGTGCCCGGCTGGTGCGGCTGGCAGGTCCTGCGCCGGACCCTGTGCTGCTGGTGCCGGGCAAATGGCTTCTGGGGCTGTCCTTCGCCGGGGCGCCCGGCACGGGCTGGACGCTGGCCGCGGCCCCCTCGCCGCTGCCGCCCGCCACGGCGGATCTCTCCCCCGGCGTGCCACTGGCCGCCGCGCAGGCCGAACCGCTTGCCACTGTCTCGCTAACCCTTTCTGCGGCCGAGGCGCGTCGGCGCTGGCAACTCTCGCTGCACGGCGTGCCCGGAGAGATGGTGCAACTGACCCTGACCGGACCGGAAGGGGCACTCCTGCTGGACGGCGCCCGCAGCCTGTCCGGCCCGCTGATCCTGGACGGGATCGGGCTGGAGGCCGGCACCTATCAGCTGTCGTTGCGGGCGCTGACCCAGCCGGCACTGCCTTTTCTTCTGATGCTGAAAGCGCAGGGACCCCGCCTGCCCCTGCGCGAGGATGAGCCGAACGACCGTCCCGAAAGCGCCCGGCCGCTGCTTGCGGGCAAGCCGGTGACAGGGCGGCTGACCGAGGCCGACATTGATCTTTACCGGGTGACGGTGACGGATGCCGCCCGGCTGTTGTCCGCAACGCTGGAAACCGATCCCGGCCCGCTGCCGCCCAACCTGACATTGTGCCTGCGCGATGCGGCGGGGGTGGACCAGCAATGCCGGTTCGGCGCAACCCCGGCGCTGGCGGATCTGGCACTGCCCCCGGGCGACTGGCTGCTGGCGGTCTCCGGCACGATTCCCGGCGGCGGCGATTACCGGCTGGCGCTGCGCCCCGGCCCGCCCCGCACGGCCCGCGGCGGGCATGAGCCGAACGATACCGCCGCGCAGGCGCAGCCGCTGACCGCGGATCAACCGATGACCGGCCGTTTCGCCGGACAGGAGGAGGACCGCTTTGCCCTAACCGTCGACGGCCCGCCGCAGCTGTGGCGCGTCGCGGTGACGGGCGCCACCCTTTTGCGGGTGGATGATCCGGGCGGCCTGCCGCTGGTCACCACCTTCGGCCAGCCGCCCGAGCCGATCGTGGCCGAAGATCTCTACCTGCCGCCGGGTCGCTACGGGATCACCGTCAGCGGCACCGACAGCGATTATACCCTGACCGCGACGGCCACCGGCGCGCTGGCCGAAGGCGCCGAGGTGGAGCCGAACGACGCACCAGAGACCGCCACCCTGCTGGTGCCCGGACAGGCACGGCGCGGGCGGCTGGCGGGGGCGTCGGATGTGGACAAGCTGCGCTTCACGCTGGACCGCGACGGGCCGATGATGCTGACCGTCACCCTGCCCGAGGGCGATGCGGGCTTCGTTCAGGTCGAAGGCCCGGGCTTTCCTCAGGGTGAGATGCTGCCCCCCGGCAGCGCCACGCTGGCGCGGAACTATCCGGCGGGCGACTACACCGTCACGCTCAGTTCGCTTTACGCGCCCGGCCCGGTGGCCTGGACGGCCCGGCTGGACTGGGCCGATCCGATGGGTGCCCCCGGCCCGGCGGCCGCGGCGCGCTGGTCGGGTGCCCTGCACGTAGCCGAGGCCGCGGCTTTCTGGCCCTGGGCGCAGCGGATCGCGACGGGGGTGACGCTGACGGCAGAGGCCGCGGGCACCTTCCGGCTGGACGGGGTGGTGGCCCTGCCAGGCGCCACGCTGACCCCGGACCCGTCCGAGGTGATGCTGGCCGCGGGCGAAACGACGACCGTGCACCTGACGCTGGATCTGCCCGCCGATCTGCCCGCGCTTTCTGCCGTACCGGTGGTGCTGCGCGCCCGCGACGCCACGGGGGCGGAGGTGCGGCTGCCGCTGACACTCTCGCTCATCCCCGGTGCCGTGGCGCAGGGCAGCCACCTTGCCCTGCCGCCCCCGGTGCTGGCGGGCGGGTTCAACCTGGCCTCGCCCGGCTTTGGCGGCAACTTCCCGGCTGAGATCGGGCAGGACCGCACGCGCCCCCTGCCCGACAATCCCGCCCGGCTGACCGATGGCACCGCCGACCCGCAGCTTTACGCCGCCGCCGCGCCGCACAGCCTGCGGCTGGACTTCGGCGCGCAGGGGCCGGTGCCGGTGGCGGGCTTCACGCTGACGCCTTATGCGCTGATGTCGCTGCCCTATCAGGCGCGGTTGCAGGGGTTCGAACTGGCGCTCTCCGCCGATGGCACGACCTTTGACACGGTGCTGACCGGGCGCCTTGGCCTTATGCCGCAGGAGACCCTGTTCCCGCTGCCTGCCCCTGTTCCGGCGGTGACGGCCGAGTTGCGGTTTCTGGACGGCACCGGCACCCCGGGCGAGCCGCTGGCCCTGTCGGAATGGGCGGTTCTTGCCGCGCCCGGCTGGCCCGAGGGCACGGCGATCAATCTGGCGGACCCCGATCGCGGCGGCCATGTCGCGCGGTCTCTGCCGCTGCTGGCGGGGGATGAGGCCGGGCAGAACGACGTGCTCCTGCCGGGCGAAAGCGCCGCGCCCCTGACTGCCACGGGCACCGCGCCCGAACTGGTGATCGGCTTTGCCGGAAGCCGCCGCGCCGCCCTGACCGGGGTGGAATGGGACGATCCCGCGCTGCCCCTGCCCGAGGCCCTGCCTTGGCCCGCAGTGGCGGTCTTTGCGGGCGACAGCCCGGTCGGGCCATGGCTGCCCTTGGGCCAGCTTTCCACCGGGCCGCAGCGGCGTCTGGTGTTCGACGCGCCGGTGATCGCGCGCTATCTGCGGCTTCAGGCCATAGAACAGGCGGAAACCCCGCTGCTGCTGCCCGCCCAGATCCGCGTGGCCGAGGTGCCGGTGGCGGCCTCCGCCCTCTCCGCCGCGGGCTGGTGGGGGCAATATGGCACGGTCAGCCCGCTGGACCCCGCGCCCAAGCCGCTGCCCCCGCCCACGGACACCGCCAAAACCGGGGTGCTGGACTGGGGCGCCAGCGTGGGCGGCACGGTGCGGAAGGATCAGGACAGTGATCGCTGGACCTTCACCGTGCCGGAGGGAGAGAGCCGGGCCGCGCTGCGGCTGACCGGGCAGCCCACGGTTCTGGCCCGGCTGACGCTGACCAATGCGGCGGGCGCGCCGGTGCCGCTCCGCCGCCTGCCCGCCCCCCCCGGTGAGACCCTTTATGAGGCCGCCGTCACCCCCGGCGCGACCTATACCGTCACCGTGGAAGAACCGCCGCGCAATATCATGATCGCGGTGGATGTGTCCGGCTCGCTGGGGCCTTTCTGGGGCGCGTTGCGCGCGGGGCTGTCGGCCATGGCCGAAGGCATGATGCCGGGGCGCGATTTTGCCCGGATCATCCCGTTCGACGGCCAGCCCTTGGGCGAATGGACCGATGACCCGATCCTGCTGCGCCGCACGCTGGCTGGGATGTCGATGCTCTCCACCGGCAGCGGCACCGAACAGACGGTGTTGCAGGCGCTGGTCGATCTGAAGACGCGGGACGGGGCGAAGGCGATCCTCTTGCTGACCGATGGCGCGACCTCGTCCATCCCGATGCGCCCGGCAATGTGGGCCGCGCTGGAGACGGCGGGGGTGCAGGTCTTTACCGCCCATCTGGGCGGCTGGGACAATCCGGCAGCGGAAACGCGGCTTCTGATGGATCTGGCCCGGGTGGGCGGCGGGGCCTATGCCCATCTCCAGACGCAGGCCGGGATCGACCGGGCGCTGGCCCGCGTTTCGGCCTGGACGCGGGCGCCTGCGCGCTATGGGCTGTCGGTCGCGCCTTCGACCGCGCCGCCGCCCGCGCCGGGGATGTTGCGCGTCAGCCATCCCGCCCCGCCCGCGGGCGGCCTGCCGCCCGATCCGGTGCTGGCCGCGCTGTCGCCGCCGCCCGCGACGGAAGGAACGACCCTGCCGCCGCCCGCGCTGGAACTGATCCTCGACGCCTCGGGCAGCATGCTGCAACGGCTGGACGGCGCGCGCCGGGTGGATCTGGCCCGCGCCGCGCTGCGCCGGATCGTGACACGGCAACTGCCGCCCGGTCAGCCGGTGGCGCTGCGGGTCTTCGGCGACACGGTGGCCGACAGTTGTGAGACGAACCTCCGGGTGCCGCTGATGCCCTTGGTGCCGGAGATGCTGGTGCAGGCGCTGGACGCAGCGGAGCCGGTGAACCTGGCCCGCACGCCGCTTGCCGCCAGTCTGGCCGCCGCCGCGCAGGATCTGGCCGCGGCGCCGGGGCGGCGGGTGATCGTGGTGCTGACCGATGGTGAAGAGACCTGCGGCGGCGACCCCGAGGCCGAAATCGCCGCGCTGCGCGCCATGGGGACCGAGGTGACGGTAAACATCGTGGGTTTTGCCGTGGACGATGCCGCGCTGGAGGCGGTCTTTGCCCGTTGGGCGAAAACCGGCGGCGGGCAGTATTTCCCGGCGCAGGATGCCGCGGAACTGGCGGGCGCGCTTGGCACCGCCATGGGGCGCGGCTTTGTGGTCCGCGCAGGCGAAGGCGGCGCGATCGTCGCCTCGGGCTTGGCGGGCGGCGCGGCGGTGCCGGTGCCGCCGGGGATCTGGCGGGTGGAACTGGACGGCGGGACAATCTGGCCCGCGGTGGAAATCGGCGAGGGCGCGGCGGTGACACTGGATGTCCCGCCCGCCGCCCCGGGATGAGGGAAAGGAAGGCGGCGATGCGGAACGGTCTGGCACGGATAGGGCACGGGCTGGTGGCGGGGATCACGGCGCTGTCGCTGGGCCTTCAGGGCGCGGTGGCACAGCAGGTGATCGACGCAGCCGCGGCGGCAGCGGTGGCCGATACGATGGCGCGCGCGCTGCAGGCCACCGAAGACGGGCTTCTGACCATGGACCGCAGCCGGTGGGACCCGCAATGGCTGGCCGACGAACTGGCCGCGGACCCCGAGGCTTTGCGGCTGTTCCTCCGGCAGAATGTGCTGTGGGTGCCCTATGCCGGGGCGCTGCGCGGGGCCGAGGGCGTGTTGCAGGACCGGGTCGCCGGATCGCTGGACGGGGCGCTGGCCATGGCCGCGCTGTTGCAGGCCGCGGGCTATCCGGTGCGGCTGGCCCGTGCGCCCCTGCCGCCCGAGGCAGTGGCTGCGCTACTGGCGCCCGCCCCGCCGGAACCCGCCCCCCTCCCGGCCGAGATCGTGGCCGAGCCGCTGGTGGCCGCGGCCGAGACCTATGGGCTGGACCCGGCCGCCGTCGCCGCGGGCCTTGCCCCCGGGCTGGCCGCCACCGACACGTTCGAGGCCACGCTGCAGGTGGCGGCACAGGGCGCGCGGCTTCTGGGCGAGACAGGCCTGCCCGAAAGCCCCGCGCCGGAGCCGGATCTTGCCGCCGCGCTGGCCGATCACTGGTGGGCGCAGTTCGATGACGGCACCGGCTGGCAGGATGCCGACTGGCTGACCGCAGACGGTCGCGCGCCCGCAACCGCGGCCGAGGTTATGGCCCCTGCCGATCTGCCGCCCGACCTCTATCACCGCATCCGGCTGGTGCTGTCGGTGGAGCAGGTGGATCAGGGCGCGGCGCTGGTCACCACGCTGACCGAGGCGGAATTTGTTCCCGCCCTTGGGCAGGGCCGCGACATCACCCTGACCCATATGCCGATGAACTGGCCCGCCGACTGGGCCGCCGCCGGGCCGGAGGAGGTGCAGAAACGTTTGCGCGCGGCCTTTGCCAGCCAGACCGAATGGTGGCCGATCCTGACCGCCGACGGCACGCCGCTTGGCCCGGTCTCGGTCCGGGCGGACGGGTCGATCAACCCCGATCCCGCGCCGTCGATGAACCCGTTCCTGCCGCTTGGCGTGGGGGCGGCGGGGGATCTGGTGGCCGCTGCCGATGCGCTGCGCATCGGCGATGAAGGGGCCGAGAGTTTGCCCGGCGGTGCCGCGCCCGAACCCACCGGCCAGTTCACCGCCGAATGGCTGGATTTCACCGTTACCGCCCCCGGTCAGCCCGACCGGAGCGAGCGGCGGGCGATCTTCGACCTGATCGGCCCCGCCGCCCGTGCCGCAGGGGCCGAGGGCGGGTTTGTGATCACCGACGAGGCCCGCGCCCTGCGGTCCCTTGGCGCGATGAGCGAGACGACGATCCGCATCTTCCCGGCGCAACCCGCACCGGACTGGCTGCTGTATCAGAGTGCGGCCGCCGTCCTTGCCTCAAAGCCCGCGCTGGATGCGGTGGCGGCGGACCCGTTCGGCAAGGTGCCCTCGGACCTCACCACCGTCCTCAGCGGCCTTGCCCCCGGCCCCGGCCCGATCGAGGCCTTTGCCGCCAGCCGCACGGCGCTGAACCCGTTCGGCAGCGCGGTCTATCAGGACCGGCCGCTGATCGTGGCGCTGCATTCCGGCTATGCCCGCGACAAGGCCAGCGGGGATTTTCTGGTCGAACAGGCGCTGGACATCGTCGATGCGGGCATGGGCGTGATGCCGGGCACCGTGGCGCAGCCCTTTGTCGTGCGGCTGATGCAGGGGGTGGCCGATGCCCGCGCCGAAAGCGACGCGCTTGGCGGCGCGGCGGCCGGGAATGCGGGCACCGCTTTCGACCCGTCAGATCCGGCCTGGCGGATGATCCGCAGCCCGGCGGACCTGCCGCCCGATGCCCCCGCCGACATGGCCGCCCAGATCACCGCCGCGCTGGCGGAAGGGCAGATCGCCTTTGCCCCGCTGGCCGATCCCGCGGGCGCTGCGGCGCAGACCGGCAGTTGGTGGCGGATCGACCCCGCCACCGGCGAGACGCTGGCCATGGGGCCGGAGGGCTGGGGACAGGCCATGGTGGAATGGGCCTTTCTTCTGATCCTGAAGACCCTTTGGGCGCAGATCGCCTGCATGGCCCGGGTGGCTGCGATCCGTGCAGCCTCGGAGGCGTTCGACAAGGGCCGCGTCACCCTGCCCAAGACCCGGGCCGAGCTGAAGGCAGGCACCACCGATGTGGCCAAGGCCTGCGTGCGCGAGGCGCTGCTGAACCAGCTGACCGGGATGACGGCGATGATCTTCGTCGGCCTGCCGGGCTACGGGATGGCCGGGCTGAACAACTGGGCCGTGGGCAGCGACGGGTGGAGTGCAGCGCCTTCGACACTTGGGCGGCTACCGGGGCGCGGCCCCGGCAGCGTGGACCCGCTGGCCGCCACGCAGGCGGGCGTGAATCCCCTTGCGCCCACCCAGCTGGACCCGCGCGGCGGCGGAGGGGCCAGTGGTGGGGGGGCCAGTGGTGGGGGGTCCGGTGGCGGGACAAGCCCGAAGGCAGGCACCGTCCCTCCCGCAGCCGCCCCCGGCGGGACCAGCCCCAAGGCGGGCACCCTTCCACCTGCCGCGCCCCCCGGCGGGGCCAGCCCGAAGGCCGGAACCCTCCCGCCCGGCGCGCCCCTGCCTGGCGCACCCAGCCCGAAGGCCGGGACCATTCCGCCCGGAACACCCCCCGGCGCCCCTCCGGCGACGGCGGCCAAGCCCGCCGCCCCGCCGCCCAGCCCCGCTTTGCAGAAGGCCGCGGAGAATGAACGGCTTGCCGCGGAGGAGGCCCGCCGCGCCAAGCTGGCGCATGAGGCGAACCCCACGCCGGAAACCGCCGCCGAACGCGCCCGCGCCTTCGATGCGCTGCTGAACGCAGGCCGCGACAAGGTGGCGGTCTGGGACGGGCGCGAGCAGATGCCGCATGTGGTGCTGAACCCCGCAACGGGTGGTTATGAGGTCACGACCGGGCCGACAGACGGGCCAAAGGGCAGTGCATCCTCACCGGCCCCCGCGCCCGCCCCCGTCGATCCGATGGCCGCAACGCAGGTGCCGCCGGGCGGCCCCGGCGCGCTGGAGCAGACCTTGCCCCTGCCCGGCGGGCCTGCCGCGCTGGAAAAGACCCTGCCGCTGCCGCCCGCGGAGGGCGCTGTCTCGCCCATGGCGACCACGCAGGCGGGCGGCGGATTTGCCGCCACGCTGGCGGGTCTGGGTGCGCTGCAGACCGCCATCGCGGACCCTTGAGGGCAAGGCGGGCACAATCCGGGGCGAATAATCAGGGCAAGGGAGGCTGTGCTGCGGTTCTGGTCAAACGCGCCGCGACGCATCCTAGGGGGGCGGCGGCATCCTGAACGATGCTGCGCCCTTCGCGCCCGCATATGTCTGACCGCATATGCAGGCGCGTGAACTCTTACGCATTATCGCATTTTCCGCAAAATGGCCCCGGGCCGCTGGCAAGGCCGGACCAGCGCTGTTCAAGCGCGCAGTCGCGGAAATGGGCGACCAGCGCGTTCAGGAACAGCCGTGTCCGCTGTGGCAGGAAGCTGCGCGAAGGATAGGCGATGTTCATCACCAGGCCGTCCGGCGCCCAATCCGGCAGAACAGGCACCAGCCGCCCCGCCTCCAGATCCTGCTGCAGGATATAGGCCGGCTGCATCAGCACCCCCATTCCGTCCAGAGCAGCCCGCAACAGAAGCTGGCCGTCATTGGCCACCAGATCGCCCGACACTTTCAAGCGGCAGGTCTCGTCGTGACGGCGCAAGACCAGCGTGTCCCAATCCTCGGCCAATGAATACAGCAGCAGCCGGTGCGACAGCAGGTCTTCGGGCCGGTCCGGCATCCCGTGCCGCGCCAGATAGTCGGGCGCTGCGGCCAGAAGCCGGGGCACTTCGGCCAGTTTGCGGATGGTCACCGAACTGTCGGCCTCGGTCCTGCGGGTGCGGACGGCCAGATCCAGCCCGTGTTCGACAATATCCTCATAGCGGTTCGAGGCCTGCATCTCGATCCGCACCCGCGGATAGCGTTCGGTGAAACCGCGCACCACCGGCATCAGATGCAGCAGTGCGAAGGACAGCGAGGCGCCGACCCTCAGTGTTCCGAACGGTTCGGCCACGCCGCGGCTGGCGCTTTCCTCGGCCTCGCGCAGGGCGCCCAGAATATCGCGGGCGCTGCGGGCAAAACTCTCTCCCTCCGAGGTCAGCGCCATCTGGCGTGTGGTCCGCTGAACCAGCCGCACGCCCAGGCGCTGCTCCAGCGCGGACAATGCGCGGCTGACACTGGAGACGGAAAGGCCAAGCGTATCGGAGGCACGGGTCAGGCTGGCCTCTTCGGCGATGGAGACGAACACCTGCATTTCCGTGATGCGGTCCATGGGCGCCCCTTGTGAATTTCACGGTAATATTACTGTAACAGAATGCTGGCATACGGGCCAGTTTTTGTTGCGCACTGCCGCCATCCTTGCGGGGCGTGCAAGAATATTTCGCGATTTACGTGATTTATCATTTAATTGTGGGATGCCAGTCTGCCCCGACCAACCGCCCGCAGCCTTCCACGTCAGAGAGTTTCATGACCCCACGTCCTGACCAGCCGATTCGTCATATCGTGATGTGGAGCGTGGCCGGCACCACCGAGGCCGAGAAAACCAGTGCCATCGACCGCGTCCGGACCGAGTTCGAAGCCCTGCGGGGCCGGATTCCCGGCATGACGCTTCTGGAGATCGGCGTCGATGTCAGCCGGATCTCCTATGCCTGCGACATGGTGCTGGTCACGGAATTCGAAACCGAAGCCGCGCTGGCGGCCTATGCCACCCATCCCGATCATCTGGCCGCCCGGGACCGGCTGGAAGGGGTGCGGATTGCGCGGCACCAGGTCGATTATCCCGTCACCCGTCATGGCTGACCGTCACTTCGCCCATACCGGCCGTCCGGGCCGGGTGACCTTTGGCACGGGGCCTACGGTCCTTCTGCCCGAAGGGATTATCCCCCTTGGGGCACGGCGCGTCCTGCTGCTGTCGACCGCGCAGCAGGAAACGGCGGTGCGGCAACTGGCGAAACGCTTGGGGCCGGTGTCCGCGGGGATCGGCCAGGCGGTCGATCTGCCGCTGTCCACCCCCTACCGGAACCCGCCCGCCCTGAACCGGGAGGGCCTTACCACGCTGATCATATGTCCCCGTGCCGGTTTGCCGCCCATGACCAGTGCCGCCTGAGGAGAGCCGCATGGACTATTTTTCCGAAGAGACTTCCACTGACACCGTGAATGGCCGGATCGGCGCCACGGCCGACCCGCGCCTGCGCCTTGTGATGACCGGGCTCGTCGAACATCTGCATGCCTTCATCAAGGATGTCGAACTGACCGAGGCGGAATGGCGCGTGGCCATCGACTTCCTGACCCGAACCGGCCAGATCTGCTCGGGCAACCGGCAGGAGTTCATCCTCTTGTCCGATGCGCTTGGCGTGTCGATGCTGGTGGATGCCATCAATCACCGCACCTCGGTGGGGGCGACCGAAACCACAGTCTTCGGCCCGTTCCATGTCGAGGGCGCGCCGGAGCGCGAGATGGGCGCGGTGATCAGTCTGGATGGCAAGGGCGAGCTCTGCCTCTACCAAGGCCGGGTGCTGGATCTGGACGGCCAGCCGGTCGAGGATGCCTTGGTGGATGTCTGGTCCGACAATGCCGATGGCTTCTATGATGTCCAGCAGCCCGGGATTCAGCCGCAATGGAACAACCGCGGTATCTTCCGCACCGGGGCGGACGGCCATTATGCCTTTCGCGGCATCCGGCCGGTCAGCTATCCGATCCCGGATGACGGGCCGGTGGGGCAGATGCTGGCAGCAATCGGCCGCCATCCCTGGCGCCCCGCCCATATGCATTTTCGGCTGACCGCCCCGGGGTGCAAGCCGCTGATCACCCATATCTTCGTGGGCGGCGACAGCTATCTGACATCGGATGCGGTCTTTGGCGTGAAGCAAAGCCTGATCGCCGACTTCCTCCCCGCCGACGCCCCTCCGGAACGCTGGCAGACCCGCTTCGACTTCATTCTGGAGCGCCTGTCCCCCTCAGACTGATGCCCGGAGTTTCGGCACTCCGGCAACCACACCAACAAATGCAGGCGGCCGATACATAATTTATGTGAAATAGCACGTGAAATATGTATCATCATCCTGCAAACGGGAGCAAGACATGAGAATCGCGCCACCTGACAGTGCTGTGTCCGAAATCCTGCCCGCGGTGGCAGAGTTCCTGAACGCCCCGCGCATGCAGATCGGCCCCGCGGGCTGCGCCGCCGCCTCGGGGCAGAGCTTCGCCGTCTACAACCCGGCGACCGGTGCGGAACTGGCACGGGTTCCTGCGGGCGGGGCCGAAGATGTGGACCGCGCCGTCCGCGCCGCGCAGGCCGCGTTCGAGGGGCCGTGGTCGCAGATGCTGCCCGCGCAACGGCAGGGGCTGATGCTGCGGCTGGCCGATCTGATCGAACAGAACGGCGAGGAACTGGCCCAGCTGGAGACGCTGGAACAGGGCAAGTCGATCATGCTGTCGCGGCTGATCGAGGTGCAGGCCTCGGCCGAATATTTCCGCTATATGGCGGGCTGGGCGACGAAGATCGAAGGCGCCACGCTGGATGTCTCGATCCCGATCCCGCCCGGCATGCGCTATCAGGCCTATACCCGCAAGGAACCCGTGGGCGTGGTCGCGGCCATCACACCGTGGAACTTTCCGCTGAACATGGCGGCGTGGAAGATCGCGCCCGCGCTGGCCACCGGCTGCACCGTGGTGCTGAAACCCGCCGAAGAGACGCCCCTCACCTCGATCCGGCTGGCGCAACTGGCGCTGGAGGCGGGGATCCCCGAAGGCGTGGTCAACGTCGTCACCGGGCTGGGGCATGAGGCGGGCGCGGCATTGGTCGCCCATCCGGGTGTGGCCAAGATTGCCTTCACCGGCTCGACCGAGACCGGAAAGCTGATCGGCATTCAGGCGATGAAGGACATGAAGCGCGCCACCCTTGAACTGGGGGGCAAGGCACCGATGGTCATGTTCGACGACATGGACCTTGACCTGCTGGGCGCGGCGGCGGGGATCGGCACCTTCTTCAACTCGGGCCAGACCTGCTGTTCCGGCGGGCGGATCTATGTGCAGAAAGGCATCTACGACAAAGCGCTGGAGGTCATCGCCGGCGTCACCCGCAGCCTTGCCGTCGGCCCGGGGATGGACCCGGCAAACCAGATCAACCCCGTCGTATCCGCCCGGCATCAGGCGCATGTGCGGGCCTGCATCGCCCGCGGCATCGAAGACGGCGCCACGCCGCTGATCGGGGCCTCCACCCCGGCGCAGGGCTTCTACGTCGCGCCGGAGCTGTTCACCGGGGTGCGGCAGGACATGGCGCTGATGCAGGAGGAAATCTTCGGCCCGGTCGTCACCGTCACCCCGTTCGACGACCCCGACGAGGGCATCGCCCTGGCCAATGACAGCCGCTATGGTCTTGGCGCGTCGATCTGGACCACCGACCTGAACAAGATGATGCGCTATGTCCCGAAACTGCGCGCGGGCGTGGTCTGGGTGAACAGCCACAACATCCCCGACCAGAACCTGCCCTTCGGCGGGGTCAAGCAATCCGGCATCGGCCGCGAACACGGTCGCGGCGCGCTGGACAACTACCTTGAGACGAAATCGGTCTGCGTCGCTTACCGCTAACCCTCCGGGCGGCCCGAAACCGGGCCACCCGTCCCATGGGGCACAAAGACCCCGCCCAACAGTGAGACTGACATGATCCTCCTCCCCGCCCGCCTCCGCTCCGGCTGAGGGATCGCGCATCCGAACCAAAGGTCCCTGACCGCCCGCGCCCTGCGCGGTCCGCGGGCGGGAAAATGCGTCCTCCTCTCCGACAGGCTTTCCATGACCCATCCTGCCCCCTTCCCCCCGGTCGATATCACCGGAAAGACCTTTGACTATGTGATCTGCGGCGGCGGCTCTGCCGGCTGCGTTCTGGCCGCGCGCCTGAGTGAGGACGAGGGCACCTCCGTCCTCCTGATCGAAGGCGGCCATGGCAACACGCCCGGCATGGTCTCCACCCCGCTGCGCACCATCGAAATCTGGCGTTCGGATTACGACTGGGGCCAGTCCACCGTGCCGCAGAAACATTGCCACAACCGGCAGATCTACTGGCCCCGCGGCAAGGTGATCGGTGGATCGTCGGCGATGAACGGCATGATCTACGTGCGCGGCCATGCGATGGATTATGACGCCTGGGCGCTGGCCGGGTGCCGCGGCTGGGACTGGGCCAATGTCCTGCCCTATTTCCGCCGGTCCGAGGATTTCGACCGTGGCGAAGATGCCTTTCACGGCGCGGGCGGCCCCCTGCATGTGACCACCGATTATACCGCGCATCCGGTGATGGATGCGCTGATCGACGCGGCGGTTCAGGCGGGCATCCCCTACAACCCCGATTACAACGGCGCCACTCTGGACGGGATCAGCCGGATCCAGTTCAACACCCGGGACGGGCGCCGCGCCTCGACCGCGGCGGCCTTTCTGGAACCCGCCCGCAACCGGGACAACCTGACCGTGCTGCCCGGCACCCGGGTCGAAAAGCTGATCATCGAAGCGGGCCGCGTGGTCGCCGTCCGCTGCCGCCGTGGCGCCGAGAGCTTCGACGTGGCCGTGGGGCGTGAGGCGGTGCTTTCGGCCGGCACGCTGGAAAGCCCGCGCATCCTGATGCTGTCAGGCATCGGCCCGGCCGCGCATCTGGACGAATTCGACATCGCCCCGGTGGTGGACCTGCCGGGCGTTGGCCAGAACCTGCATGACCACACCTTGCTGCCGATGGTCTTTGAATCCCGCCCGGACTACCCCTTCCCCACCGATCCTGCGCTGCCGCCGATGCAGGTCCATGCCTTCCTGAAATCGCATCCGTCTGTGGTGGTGCCGGATATTCAGCCGCTGTTCTTCTCGGTCCCCGCCTATCCGCCGGGGTTTGAGGGGCCGATGAATGCCTTCACCCTGCACGCCGCCGGGCTGCGCCCCACCTCGCGCGGGGAAATCCGGCTGACCGGGGCCGGGATTGACGATCCGCTGCATCTGGATCCGAACCTGCTGGCGACGGATTACGATGTGCGCACGCTGATCACCTCGATGAAGCAACTGCGCGAAATCGTGGCCCAGCCCGCCCTGCGCGACTGGGTAAAGGGCGAGGTCTGCCCCGGCCTCACGCGCGACGATGATGCCGCGCTGGCCGATTATGCCCGCGCCGCTGTGGGCAGCTATCACCATCAGGTGGGCACCTGCGCCATTGGCGTGACCGCGCTGTCGGTCGTGGACCCCGAGCTCCGGGTCTACGGCGTGGCCGGGCTGCGGGTGGCCGATGCCTCGGTCATGCCCGCGGTCCCCTCCGGCAACACCAACGCCCCGACCATCATGATCGGCGAGAAGGCCGCCGATCTGATCCGCGCCGCCCGCGCCTGACCCTGCATCTGACCCAACCCAGCCCGAACAGGATATGTCCCGGATGACCCAGACCCTGACCCGCCGCCGCCTGCTGCAAGGTTCCGCCGCAGTTCTTGCCGCCGCGCCGCTGCTGACCGCCCGCCGCGCCCGCGCGCAGGATGGCACGCTGCGCATCGGCTATGTCTCGCCCCGCTCCGGCGCGCTGAGCGGGATTTCCGAAAGCGACGGCTATGTGATCGACGCCATCCGCGCAGCCCTTGGCGGCGGGCTGGACACTGCAACCGGCCGCTATGCGGTGGAGATCATCGAGAAGGACACCCAGTCCGACCCCAACCGCGCGGGCGACATGGCCTCGGACCTGATCTTTCAGGACGAGGTGGATATCGTCCTTGTCGGCTCCACCCCCGACACCACGAATCCGGTGGCCGATCTGTGCGAGCTGAACGGCGTGCCCTGCATCTCGGCGGCGACGCCGTGGCAATCGTGGTTCTTCGGGCGCGGCGGGGTGCCGGGCGAAAAGACCTTCCACTATACCAACCACTTCTTCTGGGGCGCCGAAGATCTGATGGAGGTCTATTTCGGCCTGTGGGACGGGCTGGACACCAACAAGGTGGTCGGCGCGCTCTGGCCCAACGACCCCGATGGCATTGCCTTTTCCGATCCGAACCTGGGCTTCCCGCCCGCACTGCAGGCGGCAGGCTTCACGCTGGTCGACCCGGGCCGCTACACCAATCTGAAGGATGACTTCTCGGCGGAGATCAACGCCTTCAAGGCCGCGGGGGTGGAGATCGTCACCGGGGTGATGCTGCCCCCGGATCTGGCCACATTCATGGCGCAGTCGAAACAGCTGGGCTTTGCGCCGAAATTCGTGACCGTGGCCAAGGCCGCGCTGACGCCCAAGGGCATCGCGGGCTTCCCCGATGGTCTGGGCGAAAACCTCTCGGGCGAGGTCTATTGGGGTCCGCAATATCCCTTCACCTCGTCCCTGACCGGCGAGACGACCGCGGCGCTGGCCGAGGGCTACACCAAGGCCACCGGCAACCAGTGGCTGCAGGGCACCGGCTATGTTCATGCCCTGTTCGAAGTGGCGGTGGACGTGCTGAAGCGCAGCACCGCCATCGAGCCGGAGGCGATTGTCGAGGCGATGAATGCCACCGATCTGGCCACCTGCGTGGGCCGGGTGAAATGGGGCGACTTTGCCGCCGCGCCGAATGTGGCCAAGACCCCGCTGGCGGGCGGTCAGTGGCAGGCCGATGGCGCGGGCGGGTTCCGGCTGGTCTGCACCTACAACGCCACCGCGCCCGAGGTGACCACCGACGGCACCTTGCAGCCGAAGGTCTGGTAAGGATGGCGGCCACGCAACCCACCCCCGTGCTGCAGGCGCGGGGACTGACCCGGGCCTATGGCGCGGTGAAGGTGGTGCAGGACGTATCCTTCACCCTGTCTGCGGGCGAGGCGCTTGGCGTCCTTGGCCCGAACGGCGCGGGCAAGACCACGCTGCTGAAGATGCTGTCGGGCGATGTGCGGCCCACGGCGGGCGGTGTCACGCTGCATGGCGCCGATGTGACGGGCCTGCCGCAGGCTGCGCGCTGCCGGGCCGGGCTGGTGCGCACCAGCCAGATCCCGCAACCGTTCGAGGGGTTGACCGTCTGGGAAAACGTGCTGACCGCCGCTCTGCACGGCGGCGGGCTGCATGGCCCCGCGGCCGAAGATGCCACGCATCGCGCGCTGTTGCGCACCGGGCTTCTGGACCGTCACGCCCTGCCCGCGGCGCAGCTGTCGCTGATGGGCCGCAAACGGCTGGAACTGTCGCGGGCACTGGCCTGCGGGCCGCAGGTCCTGCTCCTGGACGAGATCGCAGGCGGGTTGTCGGATTTCGAAGTGCATGACCTTGTGGCCCTGATCCGCGAGATCAATGCCGCGGGCGTGGCCATCATCTGGATCGAACATATCGTCCACGCCCTTCTGTCGGTGGTGACGCGGCTGATCGCGCTGGATTTCGGCCAGCTGATCGCCGAGGGGCCGCCGCCTGCGGTTCTGGCCTCGGACGCGTTCAAACGCGCCTATTTCGGCGAGGATGCGCCGCTGGAAGGGGTGGTCTGATGCTGCTGCACCTTGAAGGGGTGGCCGCCCGCTACGGCCAGTTTCAGGCCCTGCGCGATGTGTCGCTGTCGGTGGAGCGGGGCGAGACGCTGGCCGTGGTCGGCTCCAACGGGGCGGGCAAGACCACGCTGATGCGGGTGATCTCGGGCGCGCTGGCGGCCAGCGAGGGCATGGTGCGGCTGGATGGCGCCGACACCGCAGGCATGGGCGCGCACCGGATGAATGCGGCGGGCGTGGCCATGGTGCCCGAAGGCCGCCGGCTCTTCCGCAGCCTGACGGTCGAGGACAACCTGCGGATCGGCGCCTATGCCGGCCGCAAGGGGCCGTGGAACCTGCCGCGCATCTACCAGCTGTTCCCCGAACTGGTGAAACGCCGCCACAACCGCGGGATGGACCTGTCGGGGGGCGAACAGCAGATGGTCGCCATAGGCCGGGCGCTGATGTCGAACCCGCAGCTTCTGGCGATGGATGAAATCTCGCTGGGTCTGGCACCCATCGTGGTGAACCAGATCTACCGCGCCCTGCCCGCCATCGCGGCCGAGGGGATGGGCATTCTGATCGTCGAACAGGATGTGAACCGCGGCCTGTCGGTCGCCGCACGGTTCTGCTGCCTGATGGAGGGCCGCGTCAGCCTGTCCGGCCCCGCCGCGGGCGTGGACCGCAAAGCCCTGACGGATGCCTATTTCGGAGTTTCGGCATGATGATGCTGTCCACCCTTGCGAACGGCGTCCTGCTGGGCGGGTTCTACGCCCTTCTGGGCCTTGGCCTGTCGCTTACCTTTGGCATCATGCGCACGGTCAATCTGGCCAATGGCGATCTGGTGGTGCTGGGGTCGTTTCTGGCCATGGCGCTGGCGCAGATGCTGGGCATCTCGCCGCTGCTGTCGCTTCTGCTGCTGGTGCCGGTGATGTTCGCGCTTGGCTACGGGCTGCAGGGCTTGGTGCTGAACCGCACGCTGAAGGACGGGATGATGCCCGCCGTCATCATCACCTTCGGCCTGTCCTTCGTGATTCAGAACGGGCTTCTGATGACTTTCTCGGCCGACCGTTTCGTGCTGCGGCAGGGCTGGCTGGAAACCGCGGGGGTGGAGATCCTGCCGGGCCTGACGGTGGGCGTCCTGCCGCTGGTGACGCTGGGCGTGGTGCTGGCCCTGCTGGCGGGGTTGCAGCTTTTGTTCCGGCAGACGCTGATCGGCCGCGCCTTCCGCGCCACATCGGACGATCCGCAGATCGCCGCGCTGATGGGGATCAACCCACGCCATGTCTATGCGCTGGCCATGGGGCTGGCCTGCGCCATCATCGCGGTGACGGGCGTGCTTCTGGGGCTGCGGTCCAATTTTTCCGCCTTCGACGGGCCGGTCCGGCTGATCTTCGCCTTCGAGGTCATCATCATCGGCGGCATGGGGTCGCTGAGCGGGGTGCTGGCGGGCGGGCTGATCCTTGGGCTGGCCCAGACCATCGGCGGCACGCTGAACCCGGCCTTCTTTCAGCTGTCCGGCCATCTGGCCACGCTGGCGGTGCTGGTCGTCCGGCCTTCGGGCCTGTTTCCCGAAACCATCGACCGGAGCTGAACCATGCCGCGTCTTGTCCTTCTGGCCGCCGTGGGGGCGGTCCTGCTGTCCCTGCCGCTCTGGGGCACTGCCTATCAGCAGCGCGCGGTGGTGGAGTTCCTGTATTTCCTGTCCCTCGCCATGGCGTGGAACCTGCTGGCGGGCTATGCGGGCCTCATGTCCATAGGGCAGCAGGCCTTTGTCGGTATCGGCGCCTATGCGCTGGTGGTGCTGGCCGAGGATCTGGGGGTGAACCCGTTCCTGACCGTGCCCTTGGCCGCGGGGGTGGCGGTGATCGCGGCCCTGCCGGCCAGCTGGCTGCTGTTCCGGCTGCGGGGCGCCTATTTCGCCGTGGCCACATGGGTGATGGCCGAGGTGCTGCGCCTGATCGCCAATGCCAGCATCGACTGGCTGGGTGGGGGCCGTGGCCGCGCGGTGCGCAGCCTGACCGGTTTTGACCGCGGGCTGCGCGAGGATCTGACCTTCTATGTTGCCGTGGCCCTAGCCGCAGTGGCCGTGGCGGGCACGGTCTGGCTTTTGCGGTCCGGCACGGGTCTCGGCCTGATGGCCATTCGTGACAGCGAGCCGGGCGCGCAGGCCGTGGGCGTCGACACCGCCCGGACCAAGCGCAACGTCTATCTCTTCGCCGCCGCCATCGCGGGCGCGGCCGGGGCGCTGATCTATCTGACGCAGGTCAACGTGCGGCCTGACGCAGCCTTTTCCATCAACTGGGCGGCCTATGTGATCTTCATCGTCGTGATCGGCGGAATCGGCACCATCGAAGGGCCGATCATCGGCACGCTGATCTTTCTGGCCCTGCGTGAGGCGCTTTCGGGCCTTGAAGGCTGGTCGATGCTGATCTTCGGCGCCATCGCCATCGCCGTGATGCTGTTCGCGCCCCGCGGACTCTGGGGGCTGGTGGCCGACCGCTGGAACATCGCCCTGCTGCCCATCCGCCGCCGGATGCCCGCCCGCCTCCAGACAGAGGGAACCAAATGACCCAACGCCCGTCGTTCCATTTCCACGAACGCTGCCTGTGGTTTTCCACCGGCCAGTCGGCACTGGTCATTCCGGTGGGCGGCTGGATGCAGCCCCCCGCCGCGGGAGGCCATGCGGATTCGCCCGAACCCAAGCGGCGGCTCTGGTCGCTGATGCAGGTTTCGGGTCTGGCGGCGGCCTATGACATGCAGGCCTCACCCCCTGCTCCGCGCGCGGCGCTGCTGCGCATCCATTCCGAGGATTATCTCAGCCGGTTTCAGGCCCTGTCCGCAGCAGGCGGCGGTGCACTGCATCCGACTGCGCCCTTCGGTCCCGATGCGTGGGAGATCGCCTGCCTGTCTGCCGGACAGGTGCTGGGCGCCGTGACAGAGGTGGCCGAGGGCCGCCGCACCCGCGCCTATGCCGTGTCCCGCCCGTCCGGCCACCATTGCCTGCCCGAGATGCCGATGGGCTTTTGCCTTCTGGCCAATGTGGCCGTTGCCGTGCGCGCGGCACAGGCTGCCGGTCTGCACCGCATTGCCGTGCTGGACTGGGACGTGCACCACGGCAACGGGACCGAGGCCTGTTTCTACGACGACCCCTCGGTCCTGACCGTCTCGATCCATCAGGAGGGCTGTTTCCCGCCCGGACAAGCGGGCGCTGTGGCCGATACCGGACGCGGGGCGGGGGTGGGCTATAACCTCAACATCCCGCTTTGGCCCGGCGCCGGGCATGAGAGCTATATGGCCGCGATGGACCATATCGTCCTGCCCGCGCTGTGGGATTTCGCGCCCGATCTGCTGATCGTGGTCAACGGGCTGGATGCCAATGCGGTGGACCCGCTGGCCCGGATGCTTCTGCACAGCGACAGTTTCCGCGCGATGACCCGCAAGGTGGCCACGCTGGCGGAGGAGGTCAGCGGCGGGCGGCTGGTGATCGTTCAGGAGGGCGGCTATGCCGAGGCCTATGTCCCCTTCTGCGCCCATGCGGTGCTTGAGGAACTGGCCGGACAGCGGACGGCTGTGGAAGACCCGTTTCTGGATCTGGTCCGCCAGCAGCAGCCCGGCCCCGGCTTTCAGGCGGCCCAGCTGGACGAGCTGCGCCGCCATCCCCGCTGGCGCGTGTAACGGCGGATGCGGCGGATAATCCCCCGCATCCCGGCGCCCTCAGGGACGCATCAGCACCGATTTCGACGGGTAGTCCGAGGCCCATGTGGCGGGCAGCGGCGCCACGAAGACATTCTCGGTCCGGGTGCGGGTGATCTTCCACAGACCATCGGGTTCCTTGCGGAACGTGTTGTTCAGCCGCGAGGACCGCAGCAGCGCCTTCCCATCCGAGAACAGCCAGGGCTGCATATGCACCCATTGCCCGTCTGCCGTGGCGCCATCCGCATGGACATGGATCTGCTCCGAGGTCAGGTAATGGCAGTTCAGGATCAGCGCCGGATCGGTCTTGCCGCCCCAGAACCCCTCGAAATGGCGGCGGATCGCAGGGGCGCCCACGGCACGGCCGAACTGATTGTCGTAATATTCGCCCACGCCCTCCCAGACTGCGTCTTCGGTATAAAGCGCCATGATCAGGTCGATCCGTTCGGCATCGTCCTTGCAGCCGAATTCCGGCATCGGCGTATCGCACAAGAACATGTAGCGCGCCTGGATGCGGCGGATATCGGCCTCTGCCTCCAGCCGGTCGATGCGGCGCATCAAGGCCGCGAGCTCTGCGTCTTTCGTCATCTGTTCCCTGTCCTGCGTGATGAGATGGCCGGGCTCCAATGTGCTGCCGGGCGCTATCCGCCCCGGCCGCAGGCCCTTGCACCGTCAAGGCTAGCGGCGGGTCTGCACAGGTCAAGCAGTAATTTTCACGTAATTTGGCATCAGATCCACGAACCCTTTCCCTGCACGGGTTTCGGCGCTGAAAGGACGAGGCGGGAAAGAAGTTTTGCGCAAGCTGCAAAAAAGACGGCCGCTATCCGTGTTAGTCTGCTCCATCGGGACCACGGCCCAGCCGTCGCACCTTGGCCCTTTCCGCTGCCACCCCGCCTTGCAGAACCAGTCTGCCGGGGCGGTTTTGCCGTTCGCGCAGACAGAACTCAACCATCTGATTTCATAACAATATTCAGAGCACTGCCGCAGAATCAGATTGACGGCCTGCCATTTTACAGTAACTTTCACGTAATAGGGAAACGGGCCGCCGCGCCCCCCAAAGCACAGAAGCCAGCATGAGCCACTCTGCCACCCCCTTGCCGGGGATCGACCTCGCCTTGTCGATCGCCGCGCCCCACAGCCCGCCGGATGCCCTGTGCATTGTGGTGAAGGACTGTCTCGACATTGCGGGCACTGTCACCGGCTGCGGCTCCGCCGCCTTCGCCGGGGCCGCGCCTGCCGCCACCCATGCCGCCGCCGTGCAGCGTCTGCTGGACGCGGGCTTTCACATCACCGGCAAGACGCGGATGCATGAGCTGGCCTATGGGATGACCGGCCTGAACGCCGTATCCGGGACCCCGGTCAACCCGCGCTGGCCGGACCGGATTCCGGGCGGCTCCTCCTCCGGCTCTGCCGTGGCGGTGGCGGGGGGGGAGGCGGATGCCGCCATCGGCACCGACACCGGCGGCTCGGTCCGGCAGCCGGCCATCTGCTGCGGGGTGATCGGGCTGAAGCCCAGCTTCGGACGGATCGACCGCACTGGCGCCCATCCGGCCCGCAGCTCGCTGGACTGTATCGGCCCCTTCGCCCGCGACATCCCCACGGTCGAGCGGGTGATGCAGGCGCTAGACCCGGCTTTCGTGCCGATCACGCTGGACCGCGCGCCCCGGCTGGCCCGCCTGCGCACCAGCCCGGACAGTGACGTGGGGGATAGCCTGATCCTGCCGATGATGGAGCAAGGCTATGACCTGCCCTATGTCGACCTGCCACTGCTGGAGGATGCCTTCCGCGCCGGAATGGTGCTGATCGGGTATGAAACCGCCGCGGCCTTTGGCCACCTGCTGGACACGGGCGCGCCCCTGGGCGCGGATATCCGCGCCCGGCTGACCGCGGCGCGCGGCCTGTCCCCGGAAGAGGTGGCATGGGCCGAAGGCCTGCGCCGCGCCTTCACGGCTGAGGTCGATGCCGCGCTGGACGGATTTGATGCTTTCGTCACGCCTGCCCTGCCCTCGGTGCCGCCTTTGCTGTCCGAGGCCACCGACCCCGCAAAGGTGCTGCCGCTGACCCGCTATCTGCGGCCGTTCAACCTGTCCGGCCATCCGGCCATCGTCCTGCCCACCCGAACCCGCGACGGGCTGCCCGCCGGGTTGCAGATCGTCGCCCGCCATGGCGCCGATGCGCAGCTTTGCGCGATCGCCCGCTGGCTTTGCGACACCATTCCCAGTTTCCAGACAAAGGACCGATGAGATGAACTCTCACACGCCGCCCCCGGCGCCCGCCGCGCTGGAGGCGCTGAAGGCCGATATCCGCGCGCGCCGGGCCGAGTTTCACGCCCTGCGCCATATCCCCGCGGACATCGTCCGCCAGTTCCAGCAGGTCGGCGTCTACCGCGCCTTCGTGCCCGCCCGCCTTGGCGGCGATGCGCTGTCCCCCGCCGCCTTCTGCCGCCTGATCGAAGAGATTTCCACGGCCGATGCCTCGGCCGGCTGGGTGGCCAGCTTCGGCGTCTCGGCCACCTATCTGGCCGCGCTGCCGCCCGAAACCTATGCGAAGATCTACGGCACCGACCCCGATACGGTCTTTGCAGGCGCCATGTTCCCGCCGCAGCCCGCCCGCCGCGTGCCCGGCGGGCTGGAGGTGCGCGGCCGCTGGCCCTGGGGATCAGGGGTGATGGGCGCCTCCATCGTCGGGGCCGGGATCAAGATCGAAGGGGAAACCACCGCCCTGCCCCGGACCGCCATCATGCCGCGCGACCGCGTCACCGTGGACGAAACCTGGGACACCGTCGGCCTGCGCGCCACCGGCAGCCATGACATCCTCGCCGAAGGCGTGGTGGTGCCCGAGGACTGGACCTTCATCCGCGGCGGCAAACCGCAGCAGGAGGATGCGATCTTCCGCTATCCCGCCATGGCGCTGGCCGCACAGGTGCTGGCCGTGGTGGGGCTGGGCACCGCCCGCGCCGCGCTGGACTGGCTGCGGCAGGATGCGCTGGCCCGTGCCTCGATCACCGGGGCACCCAGCCCCGCCGCCCGCGCCTATGTGCAGATCGACCTTGCCCGCGCCGAGGGGCTGCTGAGCGGCGCACGGGCGGCCTTTTACGACGCGATTGAAGAAGGCTGGCACCAGATGCAGACCGCGGGCGCCGTCGATCCCGCGACGCATATCCGCCTGCGCCACACCGCCTCCAAGGCCGCACAGGATGCGGCCGAGGCGGCCCGGCTGGCCTTCGTGCTGGGCGGGTCCGATGCCATCGCCTCGGGCCATCTGCTCGGGCGCTGCATGATCGACGCCGCCTGTGTGGCGCAGCACGCCTTCATCGGCGCGGGCAGCTGGCAGGCGGCAGGCGCCGCGATGTTCGGCCAGCAAACCCCGCCCGGCTATCCGTGACCCCGACCCGAGAGGCAAAAATGTCCGAACCCACCCCGATCCGCACGCTTCTGTGCTTCTCGATGCAGCCTGCATTCTTTGACCTGCCCTTCGGCCAGATCGGCCCCGTCTGGAAGGCGACACAGGCACTGATGTCCGGCATTGCCCGGCTGCCCGGCGTCAGCATCACCGGCACGCTGGACGACGACCAGACCATGGTCGGCATGTCGAACGGCACCCCCGCCACCTGGTATATCCTTGCCGATTTCCCGGACCGTCAGGCGGTGATCGCCGCCTGCAACCTGCTGCGCAGCATCGTGGTCGATGAGCAAGACCACCGGCTGTGGAAGTTCATGCGGGTCGAGGCCCGGATGGGCCGCGCCCTGACCATTCCCGAACTGTGAAGGAAGCTGAAATGTCGCTCGACATGCCGAAATTCAGCGATCTCGACGCCCTTTATTCCCCGGACGCCAAGGTCGCCACCTCGATGTACGAAGACCCCGAACTGTTCGCGCTGGAGATGGAAAAAATCTTCCGCCGGACATGGGTCTGGGTCGCCCATGACAGCGAATTTCCCGACAAGGGCAGCTTCCGGCTGTCCAATGTCGGGCTGGAGCCGGTCATCGTGGTGCGAGACCGCAAGGGCGCGATCCATGTGATGGTGAACCGCTGCCGCCACCGCGCCGCCACCGTCTGCGAGATCAGACAGGGCAAGACCAGTTCGTTCCAGTGCCCCTATCACGGCTGGGGCTACGGGCTGGACGGCAGCCTGCGCGCCCTGCCCTACCCCGAGCAATATGGCGACGACTTCAACAAGGACCAGCACGGGCTGCAACGCCTGCGCACCGAAAGCTATCAGGGCATGGTTTTTGCCACCTTCAACGAAGACGCTCCGCCGCTGGTCGATTTCCTTGGCCCGCAGGTCTGCCGCTACATCGACCTGTTCATGAAACAGGGCGGTGGCTTTCCGGTAAAGGTTCTGGGGGAACATCAGTTCACCGTGCCGATGAACTGGAAGGTGCAGCTGGAAAACACCACCGACGCCTATCACTTCCCCGTGGTCCACAAGAGCTTTCTCCAGACGCTGGACGGCGCGACCGAAGAGATGTTCGAATTCCTCGCCACCGGCAAAGGCTATGTCGAGGATCTGGGCAACGGCCATTCCGTCATGGTCATGATCCCCGAACTGATCGACCTGGACGACAACCTCGACGCGCCGGTCCCTGACCGTTTCGTAACCCTTGCGCAGGAATTGCGCGATGAGGGTTACCCCGAGGATCAGGTCAAGAAGATCGTCCGTGCCGTGGGCGGGGCCGGGTTCAACCTGAACCTGTTCCCGAACGTGTCCTTCTCGCTGGCCTTCTTCCGGGTGCTGACCCCGGTTGCGGTGGACCGCACCGACATCCGCCATATCGCCATCGGCATGGATGGTGGCCCGGCGGCGGCCAACCGCGCCCGCCTGCGTTTGCATGAGCACTTTCAGGGCCCCATGGGCTTTGGCAGCCCCGACGATGCCGAAGTGTGGGAGCGGGTGCAGCGCGGCACCCGCGGCGGCGACAGCCTGCCCATCCTCGTCAACCGCGGCCTTGTCGATGAACAGCCCGGCGAGACCGGCCCCCGCGGCCATATCAGTGCCGAAACCGGCATGCGCGCTGCCTACAAGATGTGGAAAAGGATGATGTCGGAATGACCGTGCTTGCCAATATCGACAACAAATCCCTGCTCTGGGATGTCACCGGCTTTCTCTGGCACGAGGCCGATCTTCTGGACCGCAAGGATTACGACCTCTGGCTGGACCTGTGGCTGCCCGAAGGGTTCTATACCCTGCCCATCGGCGACACCGAGGATTTCGCCAACGCGCTGAACCTGTGTCATGACGATGCCAAGATGCGCCGCGACCGGATCACCCGGTTCAAGGGCGGGTTCTCGATCTCTTCCGCGCCGCCCGCGCAGACGGTCCGCACCGTCTCGCGCGTGGTGGTGGAACGGGCCGAAGGCGATGTGATCACCGTGCGCAGCGCCGAACAGGTGGTCGAGGACAAGTTCGGCCGCCAGCGGATCTGGGCCGCCAACATGACCCACACGCTGGTGGCCACGGACGGCGGCTTTCGCATCCGGCACAAGGTGGCGCGGCTGCTGAACTCTGACGGGATGCTGAATTCGTTCAGCTATCTGTTCTGATGCGGCCGCTTCCCGAAAAGATCCAGACCGCCGTTGTCACCGGGGGCGCGCGGGGTCTGGGCGCGGAAATCTGCCGCGCGCTGCACCGCGACGGATTCCGCGTGATCATCGCCGATGTGGACCCGGGGGATGAGGGGCAGGCGCTGGCGTCTGAGCTGGACCTTGCCGGAGAAACCGCGCTGACGGCGACGCTGGATGTCTCGGTCCCTGCGGATTTCCAGACGGTGCTGGACAAATGCACCGAACGCTGGGGCGGGGCCGAGGTTCTGGTGAACAACGCCGCCCGCACCGCCGTGAAGCCGGTGCTGGAGATCGACCCCGCCGATTTCAACGCGGTGCTTGCGGTGAATGCCGGCGGCACCTTTGCAGGCAGCCAGATCTTCGGCCGCCATTTCAAGGCGCGGGGCTATGGCCGGATCGTCAACCTCGCCTCGCTGGCGGGGCAGAATGGCGGCACTGCGACGGGGGCGCATTATGCGGCCTCGAAAGGGGCGATCCTGACGCTGACCAAGGTCTTCGCCCGCGATCTGGCGCCCTTCGGCGTCACCTGCAACGCCATCGCCCCCGGGCCGATGGATACGCCGATGGTCCGTTCGGTCATCACGCCGGAAAAGATGGCCGCGGCACTGGCGGGCATTCCGGTCGGGCAACTGGGCGATCCGGTCTTTGTCGCAGAACTGGTGGCGCTGCTGGCCGGACCGAAGGCCGCTTTCGTCAACGGCGCCTGTTGGGATGTGAACGGCGGGATCTACATGCGATGAGCCAGACCATGCATCTGACCGTGACCGCCCGCACCGAAGAGCCGGGCAACATCCTCCGCCTGCGTCTGGCGCGGGCGGATGGTGCGCCGCTGCCCCCGGTGGCCCCCGGCGCCCATCTGGACCTGCATCTGACGGGCGAGGGGTTGGATCTCTGGCGGCAGTATTCGCTGTGTTCGGACTGCGACCAGACCGGGTATTATGAGATCGGCGTGCTGCGCGACCCCAAAAGCCGCGGCGGGTCCGAGGCGGTTCATCGCCTTGCCCAACCGGGCACCGTGCTGGAGGTGGAAGGCCCGCGCAACCACTTTCCGCTGGACGAGGCCGCCGGACACACCCTCCTTCTGGGCGGCGGCATCGGCATCACGCCCATGCTGGCCATGGCACAGCGCCTGCATGCGCTTGGCCGCGACTTCGTGCTGCATTACTGCACCCGCTCTGCCGGGGTGACGGCCTTCCGCGACCTGATCGCCAATGCACCCTGGGCGGGGCGGGTGGTCTTTCACTTTGACGATGGGCCCCCCGGCCAGAAGCTGGACCTTGCCCGCGACCTGCCGCCCCCCGCGCCGGGCACCCATCTTTATGTCTGCGGGCCGCAGGGGTTCATGGACTGGGTAATCGGCACGGCCGAGGCGGCGGGCCATGCCCCTTCGCAGGTTCACCGCGAATATTTCTCGGCCGATGTGGACACCTCCGGCGCCGGGTTCGAGGTGGTGGCCGCCCGGTCCGGCCTGACCGTCACCGTCGGCCCCAAGGACACCATCGCCAAGGCGCTGGCCCGCGCGGGCGTGAAGGTCGAGGTGAAATGCGAGGAAGGCGTCTGCGGCACCTGCGTGACCGATGTGCTGGAAGGCACGCCAGACCACCGCGACAAGTTCCTGACCGAAGACGAACGCGCCGAAGGCACGATGATCTGCGCCTGCTGTTCGCGGGCCTGCTCGAAAACCCTCGTCCTCGACATCTGACCCCCCATCTGCCCCCCGGAGGAGCCATGACGACGCCCCCCATCCATCCCGGCCCCCTGCCCGAAGCGCAGGCCTTCCGCAACGGGATGAGCCGCCTTGGCGCCTCGGTCAATCTCGTCACAACCGATGGCCCCGCGGGCCGGCACGGGCTGACCGTCTCGGCGGTCTGTTCGGTGACAGATACCCCGCCGATGCTGCTGGTCTGTATCAACCGCAACGCCTATGCGCATGACAGTTTCATCACCAATGGCGTGTTGTGCGTGAATGTCCTCGGCCATACGCATCAGGACCTGTCGCGCAGCTTTGCCCGCTGGACCGGCGAAGACCGCTTTGCCGCCGCGCAATGGTCGCGGCTGGTCACCGGCGCGCCGGTGCTGGCGGGGGCGGCGGTGGCCTTCGATTGCCGCATCGCCGAGGCGCAGCACCGGGGCACCCATTCCGTCCTGTTCTGCGAGGTGGTGGAGACCCGTCTGGCCGAAGCCCCTGCCGGGCTGATCTGGTTCGACCGCGCCTTTCATCCCCTTGGGGCGGTGGTCTGAAAGGGCCGCGCCTGCTTTTCCTCCCCGCCGGCGCGGCCCGCCCTTTTCCGTCATGACAAAGCCGCCCCGGTTCCCTGGGGCGGTTTTTCACTGGGCGGATCCCGGCCCCGTGGGGCCGGGCATCAGGTCATTCAAAGACGCTGCCCAGATTGTCGTAAAGCGCCGGATTGCGCCGCCGGATCCAGCCCGCCAGCAGCGGCCCGCACAGACCGACCCCGATGATCAGCACCGGGAAAAGCTGCACAAGGACATGGTCCGATCCGGTCAGCAGGTCCGTGTTCAGCGACACCAGCAGGAACGCCCCGCCAAGGCCCAGCAGCGCCAGTGCCGGTGCCACCAGCGTGACCAGAACCGAATGGTCGTGTTCATGCTTGCGGCGGAAATAGGCGAGGATCGCCACGGATACCATGATCTGGACCGCAAGAATGCCCAGCACCGCCAGACCCGACATCCATGAGAAGACCACGGCATAAGGGTCTGCCCCACCCGCGATGAACAGGCCCAGCAGAACCGCCGCCGACACCGATTGCACGAGCCCCGCCCGCGCGGGCGAGCCATGGACCGGATGCACCCGGCCCAGCCCGTGCGGCAGAAGCCGCTCGCGCCCCAAGGCAAAGAAGTAGCGGTTCAACGTGTTGTGGAAGGACAGGACACAGGCGAAGAGCGACAGCAGCAAAAGCGCGTTCATCACGACGACAGACCAGCCGCCCAGCACCGTCTCGGCCGCGGTGAAATACAGCGTCTCCAGCCCGCCCTCGGCCGCAGCCTGAATCTGCGACGGCCCGTAGAATTGCACAATGGCCCAGGTGGAAAAGGCATAGAATCCGGTGATCAGCAGCACCGCAAGAAAGGTTGCGCGCGGAATGGTGCGGTCGGGATCGCGGGCTTCCTCGCCGAAGATCGCGGTCGATTCAAAGCCGATGAACGACCCCACGACGAAGACCAGCGCCACCGCCAGCCCCGGCGTGAAGACGACCGAAGGCGAGAAAGCGGTCAGCGAAATCCCCTCCGGCCCGCCGCCCTGCAGCAGAATGCCGATGTCGAGCAGAAGCAGGATCAGCACCTCCAGCACCATGGCGACGCCAAGGATCTTGCCCGAGAACGAGATGTTGCGCTGCCCCGCCAGATGCACCAGCACCAGTGCGGCCAAAGACCAGACGAACCACGGCAGGTCGACGCCCATCCCGGCCATGGTTCCGGCGAAGAACACGCCGAACAGCGCATAGACCGCACATTGCACCGCAGTATAGGTCATGAGCGCGATCAGCGCCCCGCCGATCCCCGCCGGACGGCCGATGCCCTGCGCGATATAGGTGTAGAAGGCCCCCGCCCCGCCGACATGGCGCCCCATCGCCGTGAAGCCAATCGAGAAGACCAGATAAAGCAGCCCCGCCAGAACAAAGGCCCCGGGCACGCCCGGTCCGTTCCCGAAGGCAAAGGCAACCGGGGTGGCGCCCACCACGGCGGTCAGCGGCGCCGCGGCGGCCACCACGAAGAAGACGATATGAAGCAGTCCGATGGAATTGCGGGCAAGCCGCTCTCCCTCGGCCGCCCGTGCGGTCGCATCAAGTGACATATGGGTCGCTCCCTGTTGTATGTTTTATGGCGCGACTATGAACGTGACTTTTCCTCTACCCATTGCAGACCATGCCACATTTCCGATATTATGCGCCAGCGGTTCAATTGAGGGGGCGGGGATGCGGAAAAACGGCGCCGGCACGCCCGAACCTCTGATCCGGGCGGCAACCCTGACCCCGCTTCTGGACTTTATTGCTGATACACTGGGCAATCCTGCCGAAGTTCTGGGCGACCTGGGAATTGAGCTTCCGCCGGTTTCAGACCCCTATGCCCAGATTCCCCTGGCGCATTATGTGGACCTGCTGGAGCGGGTGGCCCGCGGCACCGGCACCCCGAATCTGGGGCTGCGGATGTCGATGCGGCTGCGGCCTGCCGACCTTGGCCCCGTGGGCGTGCTGTTTTCGCTGTCCCCCTCCATTCAGGCCGGGCTGACGGGGCTGGCCAACCATGGCAGCACCCTGCAGCACGGCACCCATTCCAGCCTGTTCGAACAGGACGGAGAGCTGATCTGGACCTACCGCCTGGCCGATGGCTCGATCTGGCCGCGGCGGCAGGATGCGGAATTCTCGCTGGGCACCGTGTGCCAGCTGATCCGGCAAAGCTTCTCTGCCGGCTGGGCACCGCTGGAGGTGCATTTCGAACATGGTCCGCCCGCCGATCTTTTGCCGCTGCAAAAGGTATTCCGCGCGCCGCTCCTGTTTCATCAGCCCGCGAACCGGCTGATCCTGGAGCGTCAGGAGGCGGAGCGCCGCCACCGGACCGAAGACGGCGGGCTGGCCCGGATTCTGGAGCATCATATCGCCGATCTGCACGCCCAGCACCGCCCGCCCGCCAGTCTGACCGAACAGGCGCAGCGGCTGATCGCGGTCAGTCTGGGACAGCGGCCGGTCACGCTTGCCACGCTGGCCGCCGATCTGCGGATGTCCGAACGCAGCCTGCAGCGCGGGCTGGCCGCCGAAGGGACAAGCCTGCGCCAACTGGTGCAGGCACACCGGGCCGAACTGGCACGGCATCTTCTGGAACATACCGGAATGCGGCTGTCACAGGTGGCGGCAACCCTTGGCTATGCCGACAGCACGGTATTCTGGCGCGCGTGGCGCAGCTGGACGGGCGAAGAACCAAGCGCGAGTCGTCGCAGCCGGAGCTGAGGCCTCTGCTCCGAAATGCGCATAATGCCCATTTCTCGGGCAACACACCCCGATTTCCGCAAACAAGAATTGCAGATGTAAAACCGCCCCTCCGCCAGCCGGGCAGCGGCGGGCACCGCAATGCCGGTTTCCGGCCATCTGGCGCGAATTATCGAAACATTGGCATGAAAAGCGATGGCCTGCGCGCCCTGTCGCGGCTGAAACGGAGGCCTGTTCCGGCCCAGCCCTTCAGCGCGAAAGAGAGCCCGCCCGATGTCTGCCCTGCCCCGCATCGACTTCATCTATCTGTCCGAGCCCGACATGATCCGCGCCGGTGTCACCGACATGCCCGCCTGCGTGGACTGCATGGAAGAGATGTTCGGCCTGCTTTACAGCGGCGATTACCGGATGGCGGGCGCCAACAATGACAGCCATGGCGCCGCGATCTCGTTCCCCGAACATTCGCCCTTCCCGACCATGCCGAAACCCACGGCCGACCGCCGCTTCATGGCGATGCCCGCCTATCTGGGCGGGCGGTTCCAGACTGCGGGGATGAAATGGTATGGATCGAACATCGAGAACCGTGGAAAGGGCCTGCCCCGGTCGGTGCTGGTTTTCTGCCTGAACGATGCAGATACCGGCGCGCCCTTGGCCTTCATGTCGGCCAACCTTCTGTCGGCCTACCGGACCGGCGCCATTCCCGGCGTGGGCGCGCGGCATCTGGCGCGCAAGGACAGCCGCGTGGTCGGCATCCTCGGGCCGGGCGTGATGGCCAAGACCACACTGGCCGCCTTCATCGCCGCCTGCCCGCGGATCGACACGGTCAAGGTCAAGGGCCGCGGACAGGCCAGCCTTGACAGCTTTCTGGGCTGGCTGAAGGAGACCTATCCGCAGGTCACCACGGTGCAGGTGGTGGAGACGGTCGAAGAGGTCGTCCGCGGTTCTGACCTTGTGACCTACTGCAATTCGGGCGCGGTCGGCGATCCGTCCGCCTATCCGATGGTGCGGCGCGACTGGGTCAGCCCGGGCACCTTTCTGGCCATGCCCGCGCTCTGCAACATTGACGAAGGAATGCAGGCGCCCGACATCCGCAAGGTGGTGGACAACACCGGCCTTTACGAGGCGTGGTTCGAAGAGCTGCCGAAGCCGGCCCATGTCCATGTGCCGATCATCGGCGTGAAATTCATGGACATGATCCATGAGGGCAAGATGCCCAAAGAGGCGCTGGAAGACATCGGCAAGATCGTGGCCGGGGCCGCGCCGGGCCGCACCTCTAACGACGAAATCATCATCATGTCGGTCGGCGGCATGCCGGTCGAGGACGTGGCCTGGGGCACCGTCGTCTACCGCAATGCGCTGGACCGCGGGATCGGCGTGAAGCTGAACCTGTGGGACACCCCCGTCCTGCGCTGACACCCGTTCAAGAAAGACAGATCATGACCAAGATCCTGAAGATCCGCACCGGCTCCAAATACGAAGAGCATGGCAGCTACTCCCGCGTCGTGGCCGTGGGCGATACGATCTATGTGTCGAACACCGCGGGACGGAACCCGGACACCCAGCAAATTCCCGAAGACATCACCGAACAGACGCTGCAGGTCTTTGCCAATATCGAACGCGCGCTGGCCGCTGCGGGTGCCACTTTGGCCGATGTGGTCTTCTCGCGCGTGTTCATCCAGAACCCGGCGGATACCATGGCGGTGATGACGGTGGTGGGGCAGAAGTTCCGCGGCATCAACCCGGCCACCACGATCACCTGCCCGCCCCTCGGATCCGACATCTACAAGGTCGAGCTGGAGATGACCGCGCATCGCGGCGCATCGCAGGCCGAAACCGAAACCATCACCCTCTGACAGCGGAGAACCGACGTGGCGCCCGTGATCTCTCCCGTCCAGACCTCTGCCGACCCGCCTGCCGCCACAACCGTGGTGGTGATCGGCGCCGGGATCGTGGGCCTGTCCGCCGCCCTGACGCTGGCCGAGCGCGGCATTCCCGTGGTGGTTCTGGACAAGGGGCGGATCGCGGCGGAACAAAGCTCGCGCAATCTGGGCTGGATCCGCAAGACCAGCCGCGCGCCCGCCGATGTGCCGCTGGCGCAGGCCGCAGACCGGCTGTGGGCCGAAATGCCCGCCCGCACGGGCGAGGATGGCGGCTACCGGCAGGCGGGGATCATGTTCGTGGCCCGGACCGAGGCGCAGATGGCCTTTTACGAAGGCTGGGCGGCAAAGGTGGCCCCTCTGGACCTCGGCGCGCGCCTCTTGTCTCCGGCCGAGATTGACAGGCTGGTCCCCGGCGGTCAGGGCCGGTGGCAGGGCGGCATCCTCATGCCTTCGGACGGGAGGGCGGAGCCGACACTGGCCAGTTCCGCCATTGCCCGTGCGGCCCTCGCCCGCGGAGCTGTGATCGTGGAACATTGCGCCGTGCGCGGCCTGGTCATGGCGAATGGCAAGGTCGCGGGGGTCGCAACCGAACGGGGCGAGATCGCCTGCGATCAGGTGCTGCTGGCAGGCGGGCTGGGGAGCCGCCGGTTTCTGGGCAATCTGGGCGTGTTCCTGCCCACCCTGCCGCTGGTCTGTTCCGTCCTGCGCACCGCCCCGATGGAGGGGCCGACCGAGATTGCCGTGGGCGCGCCCGATTTCTCGTTCCGCAAGCGGCTGGATGGCGGGTTCACCATCACGCAGCGCGGAAGGCTGGATGCCCCCCTGACGCCGGACCACCTGCGCATCGGCCTGCGATACCTTGGCCAATTGCGGGCCAACCGGGGCGCCATGAGCATCGGCTTCGGCCGGGCGTTCTGGCGTGATCTGGCCATCCCGCGGCGCTGGACCAATGCGGATTTCACCCCGTTCGAGCGGGAGCGGATCACCGATCCCCTGCCGAACCATGCCCTGAATGCGGAAGCCCTGCGCAATCTGCGTGCCGCCTGGCCGGTGTTTCAGAGCGCGAAGGTGGCGCAAAGCTGGGCGGGCACCATTGATGTAACACCGGATTCCGATCCGGTGATCTCGGCCGTCGCACAGATTCCGGGGCTGACCCTCGCGACCGGCTTTTCAGGCCATGGCTTCGGCACCGGACCGGCGGCGGGACATCTGGCCGCCGATCTGATCAGCGGCCACACTCCGATCGTCGATCCCGCGCCCTACCGGTTGGACAGGTTCCGGGGCTGAGCGGATTGCTCCCGAAAAGAACGTGAATGATTACGTTCCCGTCTCTTTACCCTGTCGCCCCGGAGGTTTAGCCTGACGCTCAAAACTTCCGGGCCCAGCGCCCCGCAGGAGACCCATCTGTGAGCGCCGACGACATCCGCCACGCCAAGGAACACTGGCCCTTCTACTGGATCAGCCGGGTCAACGCCCGTTACGTGCAGGCGCTGGAACGGCGGCTGAAACCTCTTGGCATCGACGTGCCGAACTGGCGGGTGCTGATCTCGCTTTATGAAGAAGACTATCTTTCGATCTCGGAAATTGCCGAACTGTCCACCATGCGGCTGAACACCACGACCAAGGTGGTGCAGAGGATGATCCTGGACGGGCTGGTCACGACGCGGATCCGCCCGACCGACGGCCGGGTGACCGAGGCCTGCCTGACAGAAAAGGGTGACCGGCTGCGCGCCCTTGCCCTGGCCGAGGCGAAGGCCATCCATGACCTCAGCTTCGCGGATATCGACCCGGAGGAACGGGTCGCCTTGAACCGCACCCTTGCGCGGGTTTTCGGCCAGCTCAGCAAGCTGTAACGCATCGCCCCTTCAAGGAGATACTGTTCGGGCCGGTTTCATCCAACGCCGATGCGCGGACCCGATACCTGAGGTGGGCAGCTCCAGCTGCTCGCTGCACGTGTCGTGATCTCCAAGGCGCATGATCTGCAAGCCTTCGGCCATCGGCTGGCAGCTCTGGCCGAAAGGGGCCGTATCCCCGGCCGATGGCCGAGGTCGGGATTGCGGCCCTGTACGGGGAGGGCACCGCTCCGGAAGAGGGCGCTGTCCCGCGGCAATCGATACCGCCGGGCACGGCCCTTGACGAAATTGACCGCGCAGATTGGCCCCGCCCTGATCGGGGCAATCTGCACTGTCGCCCCTTTCCTCTGCCGGAAATCGGCTTGCAATCGCGCGTCAGGATCGCGCCGGCCGGACCGACGCGGACAGGCTGCCCCCTGCGCTATGTCGCGGGCTGCTGAAGAAAGCGGTCGCGCAGCAGATTCTTCTGCACCTTGCCCATGGTGTTGCGCGGCAGTTCCTCGACAAAGATCACGCTTTTGGGCTGCTTGAAGCGCGCCAGACGCGTCTCCAGCGCCTGAATGATCGCGGCCTCGGTCAGAACCGCGCTGCCTGTCGGCACCACCACCGCCGTCACCGCCTCGCCGAAATCCTTGTGCGGCAGGCCGATCACGGCAGACTCCAGAACACCCGGTATCTCGTCGATCTCGGCCTCCACCTCTTTCGGATAGACGTTGTAGCCACCGGTGATGATCAGGTCCTTGCCGCGCCCGACGATATGGACATAGCCCCGCTCGTCGATCCGCCCCAGATCGCCGGTGATGAAGAAACCATTGGCCCGCAACTCGGCCGCGGTCTTTTCCGGCATCCGCCAATATCCCTTGAAGACATTCGGACCGCGGACTTCGATCATGCCGATCTCACCCCGCGGCAGTTCCGCGCCGGTTTCGGGATCGGTCACGATCACCTCTGTTCCCGGCAGGGGCAGGCCCACAGTGCCCGCCACCCGCTCTCCCGCATAGGGGTTCGAGGTGTTCATATTGGTTTCCGTCATGCCATAGCGTTCCAGAATCGCATGGCCGGTACGCGCACGCCATTCACGATGGGTTTCCGCCAGCAGCGGAGCGGAGCCCGACACGAAAAGCCGCATGTTCGCGGTGGTTTCCGCATTCAGCATGTCGTCCTGCAACAGGCGGGTATAGAAGGTGGGCACCCCCATCAGAACGGTGGCGCGGGTCATCAGTTCAAAAATCCGGTCGATGTCGAATTTCGGCAGAAAGACCATCGAGGCGCCGGAAAACAGCGTGATGTTTGTCGCCACGAAGAGACCGTGGGTGTGAAAGATCGGCAGGGCGTGGATCAGCACATCGCGCGCGGTGTAACGCCATGCCTCGCGCAGGGCGAGCGCATTGGACACCAGATTGCCATGGGTCAGCATCGCCCCTTTCGAACGCCCGGTGGTGCCCGAGGTGTAAAGAAGCGCCGCCAGATCGTCCGCCGCGCGCGGCACGGTGGCGAAATCGGCGGGCGCGGCAGCGGCGGCCTCGGTCAGGGTGCCGGAACCTTGCGCATCCAGCGTCATCATCCGCGCCCCTGCCCGCTTCGCGGCCGCCGCCAGCTCCGGGGCACGGGCAGGATCGCAGACGAACAGCGCAGGTTCGGCATCGCCGATGAAATAGTCGATCTCGGCCGCTGTATATCCGGTGTTCAGCGGCAGGAAGACCCCGCCCGCCCGCACCGTGGCGAGATAAAGGATGATCGCCTCGACCGATTTTTCCACCTGCACCGCCACTCGGTCCCCCGGGGCAAGGCCAAGGGTCGCCAGCGCATTGGCCATCTGACCGGTGCGGCGGACCAGATCGGCATAGGTGATGCGATCTCCGGACAGGGTTTCGATGGCAGTGGCGCCCGGATCAGTGATCGAACGGGTCAGGATGTCGAACAGGTTCGCGGTCATGGAAAGCTCCTGCAAAGCGGAAGATCAGGATTTCGGACCGGGCAGCGCGGCTTTCACGCTGTCCGAGGCCACGACATGGCTGCGCTCGGCAAAGCCCTCGTGGTTCACCTCGATCTGGCCGAGGTCATAGAGATAGTTCACCATCAGCCCGTGCGACTGTTTCAGCCCGTTGGCCGAGACATCGCCCATGAAGTTCAGCCGCTCCAGCCGGGCGCCATTGCCCAGATGAAACCGCGCCACCGGATCAGGCACCCGCCGCGCCTTGTCGCGGGCGCGCAGGAAATAGGTGGCGGCGGCGGCCAGCAGCGGCGCGCGCAACGCCTCGGTCGTGGCGGCGTCCTCATGCCAGCCAGGCCGGTCCAACGCCGCAAAGGCAAGGCGCTGATCGGGGGTGATCAGATCGGACGCCTCATCCTTGCGCTGCACGGCCAGCCACGCCGCAAAACCCGGCACCGGCGACAAGGTGACGAAGGTCTTGATATTGGGGCATTCGGCCTTCAGTTCCTCGACCACTTGCTTGATCAGGAAGTTGCCGAACGAGACGCCCGCCAACCCCTTCTGGGTGTTGGAGATGGAATAGAACACCGCCGTATCCGCCTCTTCGGCACGGATCGGTTTGCGTGACAGATCCAGCAGGCCGGCCACATTGTCGGGGATGGCGCGAGTCAGCGCGACCTCGACAAAGATCAGAGGCTCATCAACCAGTTGCGGGTGGAAAAAGCCATAGCAGCGCCGGTCGGTCGGCTGCAGCCGGTTGCGCAGATCGTCCCAGTTCCGGATCGCATGGACCGCCTCATAGCGGATGATCTTTTCCAGAATGCTGGCCGGGGTGTTCCAGTCGATATGGCGCAGCCCCAGAAAGCCGCGGTTGAACCACGAGCCGAACAGATGGGCGAAGTCGCTGTCAACGCGGCGCAGACCGGGCTGGTCGCGCAGATGGCGCAGCAGGTCTTCGCGCATCCTGACCAGCGCCGCCGTACCGCCCGGCGCCAGATTCAGCCGCCGCAACAATTCCTGCCTGCGCGGCTCGGCCGCGGCATGCAGGGCCTCCATCGCCTCGGCCGAGTCCGGAGCCTTCTGCAAGGTGGCGAGGGCGGCTTTCACCGCCTTCGCATCAGGGCCGAAATCATCGGCAAGCGCCTGCAGCAAGGCCAGCCGCGCCGCCGGATCGGCATCCTCATAGGCCGCCAGCAGCGCCCGGGCGATCACGACGCCCGAAGCCTCGCCGCGACGCGACAGCAGCCGTTCGCCCAGTTCCGACAGATCCGGAGCGGGCAGCGCCCCGGGTTCGGAACCGTCGCGCCAGCCCAGCAGGCGGCGGCCGCGTTCGGTCAGGCTTTCGAACAGATCGCCCATGAAACCGGGGCGGCGCGGGGGGTGTTCGGTCTTGGACATGACGGACCTCAGGTCGGGCGGGAGGGTGCCGGGATCAACCCGGCACCAGAACGAAGATGATCCACAGCACGACGGGCGCGACCAGCGTCACCAGCGCACCATAGTTCAAGAGCTTGCGGAAGAAGGCCTGCTTGTCGACACCATGGGCATTGGCCAGCACCAGCGCGCCGTTGGTCGAGAAGGGGCTGACATCCACGATGGTCGAGGCAACGGCCATGCCGGCAATGAAGCCGATGGCACTGACACCGTTTTCGCCCTGAAGAAAGGGCACCGCCAGCGGGATCAGCGACCCAAGCACCGCCGTCGACGAGGCAAAGGCCGAGACCACCGCGCCGATGAAGAACAGCATCAGCGCCGCCAGCAGAGGCGAGGCCATGCCCGCCACACTGTCGCCGACAAAGTCGATGGTGCCCATACCCTCCAGCACGGCGACATAGGTGGACACGCCAGTGATCAGCATGATCTCCGGCCAGGCCACCTGCGCCATGGCCCGCTTCTGCATCGTGGGTGCACAGAGCGCCAGACCGAGACCGATGGTCAGCGAGACAAAGCCGATATCCAGTTTGAACGCCAGAACCAGCACCGCCAGCAGCGCCAGCGCGGCAAGCGTCAAAAGCTGGTAGAGGTTGCCATCCGTATGGTTGCCCTCCTCGACCTCGGCCACCAGCCCGTTCGGGCTGCCGCTGGCCTCTGCGCCAATACGGCGGCTCAGCGCCTCGGCCTCACTGTCGCCAAAGATCTGCGGGCCGGTGGCGGGGCGCGCGATCTCGATATGCGGCACCTTGACCGGCTCGCTCCGCTCCATGCGCATCTGCATCAGCTTGCGCCCGCCCAGCACCATGAACAGGATCAGCGCCACGGCCGCGTTCACCGCAAAGCTGGCGGCAAAGGTTGTCATCGGGCTCAGCGGCAGGCCCGCCTTGGCCACGACACCATTGGTGATCCCGCCATAGATGCTGATCGGGGAAAAGCCGCCCGCCTGCGCCCCGTGGACCACCATGAGACCCATCAACAGCGGGGAAATATGGTAGCGGAAGGCAAAGCCGAGCGCGATCGGCGCGACGATGGCCACGGCCCCGGGGCTGACCGCGCCGACCGAGGTCAGCAGTGCCGAGATGATGAACATGATCCATGGGATCGCACCGATGCGCCCCTTCACGCCGCGCACGGCCATGCGTACCAGCCAGTCGATGGTGCCGTTGTTCTGCGCCAGCGCGAACAGCCAGGTGATGCCCACCAGCGTCAGGAACAGCCCCCCGGGGAAGCCTGCGATGATGTCCTTGGTGGTCTGCGCCGCCAGCAGCGTGCCGACAAGAAAGGCGCCGACGAAGGCCAGCACCCCCATGTTGATCGGCCAGATGGTTGCGACAACGAACATCGCAACGAGCGCGTAGATTGAAATCAGATGTGGTGTCATGCGTGGCTCCTCTCCCTGCATTCCGCCGATTGGCCGTTATCTCCGGCCCTCGCATCGCACCGCCCTCCCCAGGCGGGACGAATCCCTCAATGCTGTTATACGCATATTCAGTCATGATGTATATAACATACTGCCGCATGGATATTCCATCTCAGAGCCGCTAGGCTACTTGCCGATGGAAGGAGGGGCCGATGCGCACGATTCCCAATGCCCTGCGGATCAGGAACGCCCTTGAAAACGCAATCTTCGAAGGGATTTACGCCCCGGGCCAGCAGATCGACCCCGAGGCGCTGGAACGCGAGTTCGATTGTTCGCGCACGCCGATCCGCGAAGCGCTGTTCCAGCTGGAATCCTCGGGCCTTGTGCGGGTGATGCCCAAGCGCGGCACTTTCGTCTCCTCCTGGACCGCGGCGGAACTGGCCGAAAGGTTTGAGGCCATGGCCGAAACCGAAGCCAGCTGCGGCCGTCTGGCTGCGCGGCGCATCACCGAGGCCGAGATGCAGGCATTTGAAAAGATCCACAGCGAATGCAATGCCTTGGCCGCGGCAGGCGACACTGACGGCTATTACCGCCACAATTCGCTGTTTCATCACTGCATCTACCGCGCCACCCACAATGCCTTTCTGGAGCAGGAAGCAGCGCGCCTGCATGCGATGCTGCAACCCTACCGCCGGATGCAGCTTCGGGTGCGCGGTCGCCTGTCGCGCTCTTTCACGGAACATGATGCGGTCGTCGCGGCCATCCGCGCCGGAGACGGTGAGGCCGCGGCCGCGGCCCTGCGCGATCATGTCATCGTCCAAGGGGACCGGTTCCACGATCTGTTGTCCGCGCTGCGGCAGGGCGGAACGGCCATGGGGAACTGAAGCACGGGGCACACCCAGCGCCCGCCTTCCGGTTGTCTTCGCGGCAAAAGCACCTGTTCGCCACTTGGCTGCCCTGAAGTCACAGGTCAGCGCGATCTGATCAGGAGACCGTTCTGGCCTGCGAAGCCTTGGCCACAAAGCGGATCTGATTGCAGGCCGATGAACGCTTCCGGAACCAGCGCGGCCGCACCTTTCGAGCAGCCTTGCCAGCGCGGTGAACCGGGTCCGGCCGTTGCCATTGCCAGGGGCGCTATCGTGAAGCTTGGAAATGCGCCGCGGGCGGGTTTAAGGTCAGTGGCCGCTCACCCGGGCTTTCGCAAGCCGCACCCCCGAGCCACAGAAAGTTACCATCGTCGACCGCCCCCAGCTGGGACGTCTGATCAACAAACCGGGGCGGTTGTCCGCGGCCTATGGCATCTGGGCGCTTCGCCATTCATTGACCAGCAAATCCCTGAACCGTGCGGCGGCCGGCGACAGCCGCGCCCCGCGCCGTTCGACCAGCCCGATGCTGCGGGTGACCACAGGTTCTTCCAGCACGATGGTCGCGATCAGCGGATGCTCCCGTTGCGGGGTCGCCAGTTGCGGCAGGACGGACATGCCCAGACCGGCTTCGACCAGACCCAGCGAGGTGGACAGGTGGTTGACCTCATAGAACCAGTTCAGCGCCGGACGGGTATCGGCGGCGGCCAGGGCCTGATCCAGCACGGCGCGGTTGCCCGATGTCTTGGAAACGCCGATCAGCGGGTGCCCTTCCAGCGCAGCCCATGGCAGCGAGGTCCGGTCGGCAAAGGGGTGGTCGCGGCGGCAGGCCAGCACGAACGGGTCCTCCATCAGCGGGGTGAAGATCAGGTCATCCCGGGTCGCCCCGGTGATGTTGATGCCGAATTCCACCTCGCCATTGGCGACGGCATCCAGACCCTCATTGGCGGACAAGTCCATGATCCGAAAACGGATTTCCGGGTATCTGGCGTGAAAGGCCTGCACCACGCGCGGCAGGAAGTAAAAGGCCGCTGTCGGCACCGAAGCCAGCCGGACCTGCGTGCGGTGCCGGCCACCCAGATCGGAAATCGACAGGATCGATTCCTCGAATTCATCCACCAGACGGCGCATCAGCGGCATCATCTCGCGCCCGACCTGTGTCGGCCCCACCCGCCGGGTGGTGCGTTCGATCAGCTGCGCGCCGACCGCTTCCTCCAGCGCCTTGATCCGCCGCGACAGCGCCGGAGGTGACAGGTTCAGGAGCTTCGCCGCCTCGTGGAACGAGGACAGTTCCAGAACAGCCAGAAAAGCTTTCAGGTCCAGAAATTCAAAATTATTCCTCATAACGGAATAATGGCTACATTCTTTGCAATTCACAACAGAGTCTTTTCCCGGCATTCCGGTGGCAGAGGGCAGGCCCAAGCGGCGGCCCGTTCGGCGGCCGCGCCGCCTGAGGGAAGACATGATGGATGATCTGCAGCGCATACCGTGCGTCCTGATGAGGGGCGGCACGTCCAAGGGGCCGTTTTTTCTGCGCAGCGACCTGCCCGCGGATACGGCGCAGCGGGATGCCCTGCTGCTGGAGATCATGGGCTCGGGCCATCCGTTGCAGATCGACGGCATCGGCGGTGGCAACCCGCTCAGCTCGAAGGTGGCCATCATCGGTCCGGCAACGCGTGAGGGGGCTGATGTCGACTATCTTTTCGCCCAGGTGAAGGTTGAAGAACGCCTTGTCGACACGGCGCCGAACTGCGGCAACATGCTGTCGGCAGTGGGCGCCTTCGCAATTGAACAGGGGTTGGTGACGGCGGCGGCACCGGAAACCCGCATCCGCATCCACAATGTGAACACCGGTAAGATCATCGAATCGCGCCTGCAGACCCCCGGGGGAGAGCTGCGCTATCAGGGCGATACGGTCATTGACGGCGTGCCGGGCACCGCTGCCCCGGTCTATCTGGCCTTTCTGGAAGCGATCGGGGCCAAAACGGGCCGCCTGTTGCCGTCGGGAGCCCCGCAGGAGGTCATCCAGGGCGTCCCCGTGTCCCTGATAGACGGGGCGACGCCGATCATGATTGCCCGGGCCGAGACCTTTGGCCTGACCGGGTCCGAAGCGGCATGGGAGCTGGATCGCAACCTTGACTTCATGACCCGGCTGGAAGCGCTGCGCATCGAGGCCGGGCTGCGCATGGGGCTGGGCGATGTGCGCGAATCCGTGCTGCCGAAGCCCGTATTGATCGGCACGCCGCAGGCGGGTGGAGATCTGGCGGTGCGTTATTTCACGCCAGCCAGCTGCCATACGTCACTGGCCACGACCGGTGCGGTTTCGGTCGCCATAGCAGCCACCCTGCCGGACAGCATCGTCGGCATTTCGCTGCCCGGCCTGACATTGCCCGCAGATCTGCGCCTTGAGCATCCCTCCGGCCAGATGGCCGTGCGGATTGATCGCAACGCCGCCACGGGCGAGCCCGTGGTCTTCGTGACCCGCACCTGCCGCAGATTGTTCGAAGGGGCGGTTCTGGTGCGCAGAAGAAATTGAAGAAGCCCGCGCAGGACACTGGACCGGCGCGCGCAAGCCTGAATGGTATCACCGAGGGAGGAACAACCATGCTGAAACTGAATCGCCGTGCCATGATGGCATTGGGCGCCGCTGCGCTGACGCTGCCGGGGCTGCCCGCTGTCGCGCAGGACTACCCGTCCAAACCCGTCACACTGGTCGTGTCCTATGCTGCCGGCGGCGGCACGGATGCCATCGCCCGAGTCTTTGCCGCACGGCTGGAAAAGGCGCTGAACGGTCGGGTCATCGTCGAGAACCGGCCCGGCGCCGCGGCCAATATCGGCACCGAAGTTGTCGCCGCTGCGGACCCCGATGGCTATACGCTTCTGGTCGGCAATCAGGGCCCGATGGTGGTGAACCCGCATATCTTCAACCTGAAATATGACCCGGCCGAAGCGCTGGACCCGATCGCCATGATCGCGGATGCGTCGCTGGTTGTTGTGGTCGGCCCCCGTCTGCCGGTCAAAACCATGGGTGAATTTCTGGAAAAGGCCAAAGCGGGCGAGCTGGTCTATGGCTCTGCCGGCAATGCCTCGGCCAGCCATGTGGCGACCCTGCTTCTGGGCCAGACCGCGGATATCAAGCTGAAGCATGTGCCCTACAAGGGGGCAGGTCCTGCGGTGAACGATCTGGTGGGCGGTCACATCGACTTCATGGTCACCACGATCCCGTCGGTGATCGGACTGGTCAGCGATGGCACGCTGACCGCACTTGCCGTAACCGGGGCCGAACGCTTCCCCGAACTGCCCGAGGTTCCGACGGTCGCAGAATCCGGCCTTCCCGCCTATACCGCTTCGGCATGGTATGGCCTCCTCGGGCCGAAGGGACTGCCGCAGGATGTGCGCGACAAGCTGGCAGCCGCCACCGCGGAAACCCTGGCCGATCCGGAGTTTGTCGCCAAGCTGAAGAATGACGGCGGCGTGCCCTCGACCCTGACCGGGCAAGCCTTTGCCGATTTCATGGCCGCCGAGCGCCTTCGCTGGGGCGATGTGGTCAAAGCCGCCGACATCAAGGTGGAGTGATCCAGATGACCCACGAGGCAACATCCAGCCCGCCGCCAAAACCCATCATCGGCCGAGAACGGATGGCCGGGATGTGCCTTGTGGCCTTCGGGTTCTTCGCCCTCTATGCCAGCGCCGAGCTGCCCTTCTTCACTGCGGGAGGGGTTGGCTCGGGCCTGTTGCCGCGGTCGCTGTCGGTCCTGATCATCCTGCTCGGCGGCCTGCAGCTTCTGCTGACGTGGAAGCAGCCGCCGGAATCCACCGGGCGCTGGCCCATCCTTGACATGGTGCCCGTGCTGATCGGCATCTTCCTGTTTGCCATCACCATACGGGGCTTCGATTTCGGGGCGTTCAAGGTGCCGGTGCTGGGGCTTGCCGTCGCGACGCCCCTGTCGATTTTCTGTTCCGGTCTGGCCGCCAAGGATGCGCGCCTGATCGAGCTTTTGATCTTCGCCCTGGTCCTGTCTGCAATCTGCGTCGGACTGTTCCGTTACGCGCTGGGGCTGTCCCTGCCCGTCGCGCCATGGCTGATCGGATACTGATATGCTGGATATCCTTCAGAATCTGGGGCTTGGCTTCGCCGTTGCCCTGACGCTCAACAATATCTTCTTCTGTTTCGTCGGCTGCCTGATCGGCACGCTGGTGGGCGTGCTGCCCGGCGTCGGCCCGGTGGCGACCATCTCGATCCTGCTGCCGGTCACGCTGGCGCTGGACCCGACCGGCGCGCTGATCATGCTGGCGGGCATCTACTACGGGGCTCAATACGGCGGCTCCACCACCGCCATTCTGGTCAATATCCCGGGCGAGGCGACGGCCGTCGTCACCGCGATCGACGGGCATGAGATGGCCCGGAAGGGACAGGCGGGGCTGGCTCTCGGGCTAGCGGCCATCGGGTCCTTCATCGCGGGCACCTTCGCCACCATCGTGATCGCGGCGCTTGGCGTGCCGATGACGAAACTGGGGCTGCTCTTCGGTCCGGCGGAGTATTTCTCGCTGATGATCATGGGGCTGGTCTTCGCCGTGGTCCTTGCCCATGGCTCGCTGACCAAGGCCGTGGCGATGATCATCGCCGGGGTCCTGCTGTCCTGCGTCGGCGCCGACATGGAAACCGGGCGCGAGCGGATGACCTTCGGCCTGCACATGCTGACCGACGGGATCGAATTCGTCGTGCTGGCCATGGGCATCTTCGGCTTTGGCGAGATCTTCAAGAACATCGCCGATCCGGAAAAGCGCGATGTGGTGCGCGGCTCCATCGGGCGGCTCTGGCCCTCGCTGCGGGAGTTGCGCGAAAACATGGGGGCCATCCTGCGCGGCACCGGCGTGGGGTCGATCCTCGGGGTGCTGCCCGGCAACGGCGCAATCCTCGGCCCCTTTGCCAGCTATGCGATGGAAAAGCGGATCTCGAAGCGGCCGCAGGATTTCGGCACCGGGGTGCCGCAGGCGGTGGCCGGGCCGGAATCCGCAAACAATGCCGGCGCGCAGACCAGCTTCATTCCGCTGCTGACGCTGGGCCTGCCGCCCAATGCCGTGATGGCGCTGATGGTCGGTGCCATGATGATCCAGGGCATCGTCCCCGGCCCGCAGGTGATCGAGCGCAACCCGGAACTGTTCTGGGGCCTGATCGCCAGCATGTGGATCGGCAACCTGATGCTGGTCATCATCAACCTGCCGCTGATCGGCCTGTGGGTAAAGCTGCTGCAGGTACCCTATCGCCTGCTGTTCCCGGCCATCGTCGCCTTCTGCTGCATCGGCCTGTTCTCGATCTCGAACGATCCGGCGCAGGTGATGATGGCGGGGCTGATGGGACTGTTGGGCTTTGCGCTCTGGAAGCTGCAGTTCGAGGCCGCCCCGCTGGCGCTTGGCTTCGTGCTGGGCCGCCTTCTGGAAGAAAAGCTGCGGCAGGCGCTGATCATCTCGGACGGCAGCATGATGACCTTCGTCAGTTCGCCGCTGTCCGCCGCATTGCTGGGGATCGGTGCCTTTGCCCTGCTGATCGCAGTCCTGCCGACGATCCGCAAATCCCGGGATGACGTGTTCAAGGATGCCTGAGACATCCGAAACCACCAAAGAGGCCCCGCAACAGCGGGGCCTTTGCATTTTCAGCCGATGGCACGCACTGGCCGGCGCGTTCGCATTTTGATCTGCCCTGTTTCGGGGACGCGAAGACATGATCGTGACCAAGGCGCTGGTCCGCGGACAGGGCGCGACGGAAGTTCAGCCGCGCGGTCAAGGCCAAGGCCGTCCAGCCTGTGACGGATCGGGGCGCGGCGGTGGCGCAACTCGCGCCTGCCAGCCCCCCGGGATTGCAACGAGGCCGCGGCCGCCCGTTTCAATCCCACCTGATACGCCGCCAAGAAGGCCAGGCTGATGCAGCGCCCTTCCGCGTGGCGGCACCGCAACTTTGAACCCGGGAAAAAGCGCCCAAGGCTGCAGAGGGTTTGGGGCATTCAGAACCGATGACCCGCTTCCGTCGCGACGTTTGGACCGCACCTTTAGTAAAACCCGGCACAAGAGCCCCCGGCCAGATTATGAACTTCGCCGCCTCGCGCGGTGCCGATCATATTAATCTTCGGCCGAGGCAACGGCGCTGCAAAAGCTGGGTTCGGCGGGCCCCGTTTGACGCGCATCCATCGACGGCAAGGACACAGCATGCAGCACGACCCTATCGGAGGGCCAATGGATCCGGGGCATGAGGATCGTGCAACCCGCAGGATGGCCCCGATCCAGCGCGCCGACGTCTTTGTCATACAGGCGGATTTTGTGACCCCCTATCGGGTGACCGAAGGGCTGCTGGTCAGCACCCGGGCGATCATGCTGCGGCTGACCGATTCAGAGGGGGTCGAGGGCTGGGGCGAGGCAAACCCATCCAAGACTTTCACCGGCGAATCCATCGAGGATGCGGTGGAGGCCTTGCGCGGGCAGATCTGCCCGCAGTTCTTGCCACGCCAGATCCCGATCCGGGGCTGGTTGATGCGCAGCTGGATGCGGTGCTCGACCGGCAGTTCTGCGCCAAGGGCGCGGTCAGCATGGCGCTGTGGGACATTCTGGGCAAACGGCTGGGCGCCCCGGTCTCAACCCTTCTGGGCGGGGCGTTGCGCCGGCAGATCGCGGTGCTCTGGCCGCTGAGCAGCGGCACCGCCGATGAGGATATGCAGGTGATCGACACCCGCGCCGCGCAGGGGTTTTCGCATTTCATGCTGAAGATGGGCTCTGCCCCCGTGGCAGAGGATATCGCCCGGGTCACCGCACTGGAAAAACGCTACGGGCGCAGCATCCGCCTGATTGCCGATGCCAATCAGGGTTGGGGACACGAGGATGCCCTGACCTTCCTGCGCGGGGTGGCGGGATCAAGCCTTGAATTCATCGAACAGCCGCTGGTTCGCGATGACATCGCGGGCATGGCGGCGCTGGCCGCCGAAAGCGCTGTGCCGATCTCGGCCGATGAGGCGGTGATCGGCCTGACACAGGCTGCGCAACTGGCGCAGGCAGGCGCGGCGCGCGTCTTCAGCCTGAAATCCAGCAAGAACGGCGGGCCGCTGCGGGCACAGAAGATCGCCGCCCTGGCCGAGGGCTTCGGGATCCAATGCTACATGAACTCGATGCATGAATTTGGCATCACGCAGATGGCGTCATTCCAGCATGCCGCGACGATCCGCAACCTCTTCGATTTCGGCCATGCCTTCATGTCCACCCTGCGCCTGGCCGAGGATCCGACGGATTTCTCCACGCTGATCGACAAGGCCGTGATCACCCTGCCCGACCGGCCCGGCATGGGTCTGGAGGTCGATGCCGATCACGTCGCGGCCATGGCGCAGGGCTCATTCGGCATGATCCGTTAGGCGGGCCGGGTGCGCGGGGTCGAAACCACGGGCGGGCGGGTGGCCGGGCAGCGGGTCGGCGGGGTCTGGCGCTTTCTGTGCCTGCGTTATGGTGAGGATACCGGTGGGTTTCGCCGGTTCCACGCCCCGCAGGCGGCGCGGCCCCGGGCCGGGCTGTATCAGGCCGTCAGCCCCGGACCCTCAGCCCCGCAGGCGAAGGTGCCCCAGAACACGGACCCGTTCTTCGCCTGGTATTCGGCGATCGGCGCGGTGTCGGAGGATTGCCTGTTCCTGAACCTCTACACGCCCGCCCTGACCGGCAAGCGGCCCGTGCTGGTCTGGCTGCATGGCGGCGGCTGGACCAGTTACAGCGGCACGGCCCCCGGCTTCGACGGCAGCAGGCTGGCGGCGCATGAGGATGTGGTTGTCGTCACGCTGAACCATCGCCTTGGCGTCTTCGGTCATCTTGCTTTTCCTGACCAGCCGCAATTCGCGGATTCGGGCAATGCCGGGCTTCTGGACATCGTGCTGGCCCTGGAATGGCTGCGGGACAATATCGCTGCCTTCGGCGGAGACCCCGGTTGCGTCACCCTGATCGGCCAGTCCGGCGGCGGGGCCAAGGTGGCGGCGCTGATGGCCATGCCTGCCGCGCGGGGCCTGTTCCACCGCGCCGCCCTGCACAGCATCGGAAGCGCCTTGACAGTGGCGGAACCGGATGAGGCGGCATTGGTCGCCCGGGGCCTGGGCGCGGCACTGGGGATGGACCGGCTGGACCCCGTCACGCTTCAATCCCTTCCCATGGAGCGCCTGATCGCCGCCTCGGCCAAGGCGCCACCGGCACGGGCGATGCTTGACGGACGGCACCTGAGCACCCATCCCTTCGATGGCCAGGCCCCTGCGCAGGCTGCCGGTATCCCGCTGCTGATCGGCTGCACGAATACCGAATGCAGCTATTATCTGCGCGACGATCCGGCGAATTTCACCATGGACATCGCGACGGCCCGGCGCAGGCTGGAGCGGTTTCTGGACCTGCCGCCGCGGCGGGTGGCTATGATCCTTGATGCCTGTCGCGCCGCAACGCCGGGTCTCTCCCCTTCGGATCTCCTGATCTTGGCCGCGTCGGAACAGATGTTCAAACGGCCGGCCCATGCGGTTGCCGCGCTGCAATCGGCTTCGGCACGCGCGCCGGTCTTTGTCTGGCAATTCGATTGGGAAAGCCCGGTCGAGGGCGGGCGGATGCGCGGACCGCATACCGTTGAACTGCCGTTCCTGTTCGGGAGCACCGCAGCCGCAGCCGCCTGCGTCGGCAAAGGGTCGCCCCGCATGGAGCGGTTGATGATGGCCAGCTGGGCCGCCTTCGCCCGGACCGGCCGTCCGCAAACGATACTGACTCCGGACTGGCACCCCTATGATGCGGCTGATCGCTGGACGATGCATCTGAACGATGCCCCGCATCTGGACCGCGACCCGGCCGATGGACCGCGGGCGCTGCTCTCAGACCTGCCTTTCTACCGATATGGCCAATCCATGGCCACACTGGCCCGGGACTGACCCGCGACCGGGGCTGCCCACTTTCTGTGCATTATAATCTGGGGGAATGAACTTATGCCGATTTCACGTTGCAACACCCCGGCACGGCCCCGTATTCTTGCATCCATCCCGCAAGTTTCCCCGGCCCAGTCCGGGCCGTTCTCGGACGCGACAGACATGGACGACAAGACACTCAAATCGGGCGCGGTCGAGTTCACGCCGCGAGAGATCGAGTTTTTCGCCTCTGTCATGCTGCATGGCACGACGACCAAGGCCGCCGATGCCCTGGACGTGACCCAGCCGGCGGTCAGCAAGACGCTGCAGCTGCTGGCCGAAAAGGCGGGGTTCCAGCTGTTCCGCAAAAGCCGCCAGCGTCTGGTGCCGACGCCAGAGGCGCATATGCTGTTCGCCGAGGTGCAGCGGGTGTTCGAATCCGCCCGCGCCATCAGCCGCGCGGCGCAGGAAATCCGCGAATTGCGCAGCGGGCGGCTGAACATCAGCGCCCTGCCCGCCTTCGGCCTGACGCTGCTTCCCCAGCTGGTGGCAGAGTTCGCCCGTCAGCATCCGACCGTGTCGATCGCAATGGATATCCGCAGTTCCAGCACCGTGATCCAGCGCGCCAGCCGCAACCAGCTGGACATCGGCATTGCGGCGACAGTGGCAGAAGAGGTGCCCTCGGTCGCGCGGCGGGCGCTGATCAACACCGAGCCGGTCTGCGTGATGCCGGCCGGCCACCCGCTTGCGCGGCGCGACATCGTCACGCCCGAAGATCTGCACGGGATGGATTTCGTCTCGATGGGCTCGGGCGATCCGATGCGGCGCCAGCTGGATGCGCTGTGCGAGGCACGGGGCGTGCGCCGGCAACAAAAGGTCGAGGTGGCCCTGTCCAGCGCCTGCCTCAGTCTTGTCGCGGCGGGCGCTGGCGTGGCGCTGGTGGACCGGCTTTCGGCCTGGATGGCCCGCGACAAGGGCGTGGTCATCCGCCGCTTCCAGCCGGTGCTGGACCTGAAGCTCAGCGTCTACCGGCCTTGGGGCATCATCGCCTCGACCGCCTCGGACGCGTTCCACGATTTCCTGATCCACAGCGCCCGCGCCTATATGCGCGAGGTGGATGAGGGGATCGAAGGGCTGATGGCGGCCTGAACGCCGCCGCCAAGCAACTAGCGCAGGGCAAGATTGTCAAACAGACGGTCGATATCGGCCTCGTCATTGTAGACATGGGGCGAGACGCGCATCTTCGTGCCGCGCAGGGTGACATGCACGCCCGCAACCTTCAGCCGCGGCCCGGCATCGGGGGCCAGACGCTCCCCCATCTCAAGGATCGCGATATGCGGGATGGGGTTCGCGGGCCGGACGGCAAGCCCGCGCCCCTCGGCCCTGTCCCAGATCAGGCGGTTCAGCCAATCCAGCCGCTGGGCCACCGCCGGGAGCCCCCAGCCCAGCAGAAGTTTCAGCGCGGCAATCGTGGCGGGCAGCGTGGCGAAGTCGGACCTCTGGCCCATATCGAAGCGCCGGGCCCCCGCCATGAAGCCGGGCTTGTTGACAAGGTAAAAATCCGGCTTTTCACCGCCGATGCGGTTCCACGAATGATGCTCCAGCGTGACGCCCGCCTCGTGCCAGCGCTTGTCGGCGTAAAGGAAGGCCTGCCGGTAGGGTCCCAGCAGGAATTTATAGGTCGCGAAGGCCAGAAAATCAGGCCGCACCCGCGTTACATCGAAGGGCAGCGCCCCCACCCATTGGGTGCCATCGACCACGAGGCAGGCCCCAGCGGCCCGCGCGGCTTCGGCGACCGCTTCAAGGTCCAGCAAGATGCCCTCGAACCAGTGGACCAAAGACCCTGCTACGACAGCAACCGGGAAGGGCGAGGATTGGATCGCCGCGATCAGCGCCGCCGTCCAGTCGCCATCGACCGGCTTCGGCGCCACCACGACATGGGCACCGGCCTTCTCGGCCAGTTCGTACCAGACGTAGCGGTGTGAGGTATGTTCGTTCTCCATCATCACGATGGCAGAACCCGCAGGCACCGGCACATTCGCGGCGGCGATGGACATGCCATAGCTGGTCGCCGCGGTCAGGGCGATGTCTTCTGCATCAGCCCCGATCATCGCGGCGGCCAGCCTCCGCACCTCTTCGACCTCGTCATAAAAGGCGCCGATGGTCATCTCCCAGGGACGCGCCTTGATCCAGGCGGCCTGCGCCCCGGCCTCGGCGGCGGCCAGAGGGATCGGCGACAGATAGGCGGCATCCAGATAGGCCACCTCGGGCGGCAGGGCGAACAGGGCGCGCTGGCAGGGAAGGCTGGGGGTCATAGCGGAAACTCCACGCTTTGGCCAAGGCCCTGCTGGCGGGCGGTGGCATAAAGGAAATTGGCCAGTTCGATGTCCTGCGCCGGTACCCCCAGCGAGCGGTAGAGGGTGATCTCTTCGCTGCTTTGGCGGCCCGGCGCGCTGCCTTCCAGTGCCGCCCCGATCTCGCCACGCAGATGGGTCTGGGTGATGGCGCCGGTGGCGATGGCCTCAACCAGCTCACCTGCGGCGGTCAGCGCCATGGGCATGTAATCCACCCAGATCGAGGCGCGCTGGACGCAGGCCAGGTCCAGCTCGCGGCAGGAGGGCACGCTCGCCCCCACGGCGTTGACATGAATGCCCGCGGGCAGCCAGTCCCCCGACAGGACCGGCGTGGCCGAGGAGGTGACCGTGCACAGGATATCGGCCCCCGCGACGGCTTCTGCCGCCGTGGCAAAGGCCTGTGCATCATAGCCCGCCGCACGTTGTTTTTCGGCGAAGGCCCGGGCCGTGGCCAGGTCACGCCCCCAGATCCGCAGCTTCCGGATCGGGCGGATGCGCGAGATGGTGGCGATGTGGCGCCGGGCCTGCTCGCCATAGCCCAACAGCGTCATGGTGCTGCTGTCGGGCCGCGACAGGGCGCGCGTCGCCACGGCCGAGGCGGCGGCCGTCCGCCAGCCCGTCAACTCTCCCCCGTCGATCAGCCCGACAGGGCGGCCGTGGGTCTTTTCGAACAGAACGACCACGCCGCGATGCGATCCATGGCCATGGGCGAAATTGTCGGGGAAGACCGACAGGACCTTGGCGCCGAACAGCGGCTGGTCGGCCAGATCGGCATACATCATCGACAGGCAACTGCCCGCCGCCCCCGGCAGGGGCAACGTGCGCCGGACATCCTGCCGCGCGACCCCGTTCGAGGTTTTTCGCAGCGCCGCCTCGGCGCAGGCGAAGGCGGCGTCAAGGCTCATCAACCGCTCGATCACCTTCCGATCCAGAAGCAGGAAGGGTGAGAGCTCGGCTTGCGTCTGCGGCATCGTCGGTCCTGTCGCTATCGGGCTTGGTCCTTGAAAAGGCTAGCATCGCCGCCCCATGCCGCGGGGGGCAAAATTGATAACCTGACAGCGGCAGCAGCGCGGACGGGGGCATGTCCTGTCCCGTAGGCCAGCCGAGTTCATAACTTTTGGCCACAACTCCCGCCCGCCCGGCGCAATTGATCGGCCCGACAGCGGCTGAGATATTTCTCCACAGCGGACCGCCCTTTTCCGGGCCCCGCATCTGGGGGTCCGCGGCGCCGTGCCGGGGCGGATTTGAATGACCGGCGAACGGTGAAAGCGGAGGAACGGGAATGCAGGTGGTGGTCGTCGGCTCGGGGATCGTGGGCAGCTCTGTCGCTTATGAATGTGCCAAGGCAGGGGCCAAGGTCACAGTGCTGGAAGCGGGCCGGGTTGCCGGGGCAACCTCGTCCATCAGCTTTGCCTGGACCAATGCCACGACCAAGTTCCCGCGCGCCTATTATGACCTGAACGTCGCCGGCATGCGCGCCCATCTGGAATTGCGCCGCGACTTTGGCACCACCCCCTGGCTGAAGCAGACCGGCAGCGTCGAATGGCGCAACCGGGCCGAGGATCAGGCCGCCTATCTGGAGAATTTCCGCCAGATGAAGGAATGGGGCTACGGCGTCGAATGGCTCAGCCGCAAGGCCCTGGCCGAGATGGAGCCCGATGTGAACCTGGCAGGGATCGCGGATTTTCCGATCTCGTATTTCCCGGAAGAGGGCTGGGTCGATCCCGCGCTTTACTGTGCCTGGCTGCTGCGGGCGGCCAAGGCGCGGTTCGGCGCCGAGGTGCATGAATTCGCCCGCGTCACCGCGATCGAGACCCGGGGCGGCAAGGTCCGGCAGGTGCGAACGGCCGAGGGCGGCAGCTTTCCTGCCGATGCGGTCATCAACTGCACCGGGGGCTGGGCCGATGCGACGCTGGGCGATGCATGCGGGATCCCGCTGGCCTCGACCATCGGCATCCTCGGCTTCACCCCGCCCGTCGCCATGACGCTGCGCAGCCAGCTGCATGCCGATGACATGGACCTCCGCCCCGATGGCGCGGGCCGGATCATGATCCACAAGATCTCGGTCGATCAGACGTTGCAGGAGCCCGAACCGCTGGCGCCCGACAGCGCCCAGGGTCTGGCCCTGCTGGCCGCCGCACGCGAGGTTCTGCCAGCGCTGGAGGCGGTGGATCTGGAGGCGATCCGCACCACCGTCCGCCCCTTCCCGGCAGATGGCTACACCTGTGCCGGCGCCATGCCCGGGATCGAGGGGCATTACATGGCGGTCACCCACAGCGGCGTTACGATCTCGCCCTATCTGGGCCGGGCCGTTGCGGATGAGGTGGTCCGGGGCGAAGACCATGCCGATCTCGACTCGTTCCGCCCGCAGCGGTTTTTCCAGAACACGCCTTCGGCCGCCGAGCGGACCGACGCCTGACCCCTTCTCCTCTGATCAGTGAAAGTTCCTGCCATGGCCGCCATCACCCGCCACCAGTCGAACCAGAAACTCAGCCGCGTCGTCGTTCACGGCGAGACGGTCTATCTGTCCGGCCTGACCGCCGAGGACAAGACGGTGGATACCGAGGCGCAGACCCGGCAGGTCTTGGCGCGGGCTGATGAATTGCTGGCCGGCGTCGGCACCGACCGTAGCAAACTGCTGCTGACGCAGATCTATCTGCGCGACACCGGGGATTTCGACGCGATGAACCGGGCGTGGATCGACTGGCTGGGCGAGGCTGCGCCGCCGGCGCGGATCACGGTCGGTGCGGATTTCGCCCTGGCCGAAATCCGGGTGGAGATCTTGTTCACCGCAGCACTCTAGAGGCGCGCCATGGTTGCCCCTTCTCCCATCCTGCGCCGCGCCGTTGCGGATACCCCGGCGCTGACCGTCACCGTCGATGGCGTTCCGGTCACTGTGCACGCTGGCGACACCGTCGCCACGGCGGTACTTCTGGCCGGATCGCAGCCCTATCGGCGGACGCTGATCGGCAGTGCGCCACGGTCGCCCTTCTGCATGATGGGCGTCTGCTTCGACTGCCTGGTCGAGATTGACGGCGTGGCAAACCGGCAAGGCTGCCTGATCCCCGTGCGCGATGGCATGCGGATCCGTCGCCAGACCGGGCTGTCGGGCGAGGAGTCCGTGCAATGATGGTGGATGTGGCGGTGATCGGCGCCGGCCCTGCGGGCATGGCGGTCGCGCGCGATCTGGTGGCGCGGGGCCTGTCGGTCCAGATGCTGGACGAGCGCGCCGGGCCGGGCGGCAATGTCCATGCGGCCGCCCTGCATCGCCCGGTGGCCTCGGCTTCGGTCTTCGGGGCGGAGTATCAGAAAGGTGCTGCCGCGGTGCAGGCCTTTGCCGCTGCGGACATCCCGGTCGCCTATGGCGCCAGCGTGATGCGCGTCGAAGGCCAGGTGGTGCATTACAGACTGAATGGCCGGATGCGCCAGCTGGAGGCGAAGCGCCTGGTCCTGGCCACCGGGGCGATCGAGCGGCCTGTGCCCTTTCCGGGCTGGGACCTGCCCGGCGTCATCGGCGCGGGCGCGTTTCAGCTGATCCTGAAGCAATCACGGGTGGTGCCGGGGGGCGACTATGTGATTGCGGGCAACGGCCCGTTGGTCCTGCTGCTGGCCTGTCAGCTCCTGGCCCTCGGCTCGAAGCCATCGGCCATTCTGGACACCTCAACTGCGCCCTTCCGGGCCGGGCTGGCGCATCTGCCGGCTCTGGCGCGCAATATGGGCGCGGTGGCACAGGGGCTTGGCTTCATGGCAAGGCTCCGGCGGGCGGGGGTGCGGGTCATTTCCGGCATCTCCGGGCTGGAAGCGCGCGGCGGTGCGGCGGTGGAAGACATCACCTATACCCGGCACAGCGGCCCCGGGGGCCACCTGAAGGTCGGCATGGTGCTGGTGCATGAGGGCGTGATCCCCAACACCCAGCTTGCCCTTGCGCTGGACTGCCGGTCCCGCTGGGACGCGGCTCAGCAATGTCTGGTCGCACAGGTGGACGATTGGGGCGAAAGCTCGCGTCCCGGGACGTTCATCATCGGCGATGCGGCCGGCATTCTGGGTGCCGAGGCCGCGCCGCATGCCGCCCGTCTGGCCGCGCTCCGCATTGCCGAGCAATTGGGCCGGCCGGCGGACGGCACTGAAGCGGCAGAGGCATCGGCGGCCCGTCGGGCGCTGACCCGGCTGCGCGGCCTGCGCGCCTTCCTCGACGCGGCCTATGCCCCGCGCCTTGCCGCCACGCCGCCCGCTGATGGCACCCTGATCTGCCGGTGCGAGCAGGTGACCGCAGGCGCGCTGCGCGCGGCTTTGCGCGATGGTGCACGGGGACCGGCACAGGCCAAGGTCTTCACCCGATGCGGCATGGGCCTTTGCCAGGGCCGCATCTGCGGCAATCCGGTCACGCGGCTGATCGCGGCCGAAACCGGGCAGGACCCCGGTGCGATCGGCGGCTATCACATCCGCTTTCCTCTGAAACCCCTGTCCCTCACTGAGCTTGCCGAGGAAGGCCGGGGCGAGGACACCGCCAGCAGAGGAGAGTTCCATGCCCCCGCGGTATGAGACCGAAATCGCCGTGATCGGTGGCGGCACGGTCGCCCTGTCGGTCGCCGTCGGATTGCTGCGTCTGGGGCGCAAGGTCACGGTCATAGATGAACATGATGGCGCCATCCGCGCCAGCCGGGGCAATTTCGGCCTTGTCTGGGTGCAGGGCAAGGGCGACATGCTGCCCGCCTATACGCCGTGGTCGATGGCAGCGGTGGAGATCTGGCCCGATCTCGCGGAATGGCTGCAAGACTTCACCGGGATCGACGTAGCGCTGGAACAGCCCGGCGGCCTGTATCTGTGCCGCAGCGAGGCCGATCTGGCCGCGCGGGCGAAGAAGATGGCAACGGTGGCGGGCCATGTGAAAGGCGCCTATAGCTATTCCATGCTGGACAACCGTCAGCTGCGTGAGGTCGTGCCGCAGATCGGTCCCGAGGTCGCGGGGGGATCCTACTCTCCCTATGACGGTCAGGCCGATCCCCTGCGCCTGTTCCATGCGCTGCATCGGGCCTACGCCAAGCTGGGAGGCCGGTATCTGCCCGGCGCGGGCGTGCAGCGGATCGAGGCCACGGCACGGGGTTACATTCTGGAGACCACCCACGACCGAATCTCGGCTGAACGTATCGTGCTGGCCGGCGGGCTGGGCAATGCCGCACTGGGGCGGATGCTGGGCGTGGACATCCCGGTCACGCCGGTGCGCGGCCAGATTCTGGTCACCGAACGGGTCCCGAAGGTCTTTCACACGGTCATGGAACAGGCGCGCCATATGCCGGACGGAACGATGATCATCGGCGGCAGCTGGGAAGAGGATTCGGGCCACGACACGGCCACCAGCCATGCCGTCACCCGACGCATCGCCAGCGACGCAATGGCATTCTTCCCCTTCCTGAAGGAGGTCAACATCGTCCGCAGCTGGGGCGCCCTGCGCATCATTTCCCCCGATGCAAGCCCGATCTATGACGAGGTCGCACCCAGCGCCTTTCTGGTCACCTGCCACAGCGGCATCTCGCTGGCGGCGGTGCATCTGGAGACGGTGGCGGACTGGGTGCACAAGGGGGCCATCCCCGCCGACATGGCCGATTTCGGGCTGGCGCGGTTCCGCCGGGACGTGCCGCAACAGGGGGCGATCACGCCATGATGCTTTCCCTTGCCCGCTTCGCCCTCCGCCGGCTGATCCAGTCGCTCCCCATCCTGATCGGCGTCGTGGCGATGAATTTCGTCGTGGCCAACATGGCGCCGGGCGATCTGGCCGATGTTCTGGCCGGCGAGGCCGGAGCGGCCTCACCGGAATTCATGGCCGAGATCCGCGCGAAATACGGGTTGGACCAGCCGCTGATCGTGCGCTTCGGCCTGTATATGTGGAACATGGCCCAGCTGGATCTGGGATATTCTTTCCGCTACGGCGTGCCGGTCACCGAATTGCTGCTGAATCACCTCTGGCCCACGCTTCTCCTGATGCTGACCGCGATCCTGATGGCCTTCGGCGCGGGTGTCGTGCTGGGCGTCCTTGCCGCGCGGATGGTGAACCGCTGGCCCGACTATCTGATCTCGGTCACCGCGCTGATCGCCTATGCAACGCCCGTCTTCTGGCTGGGGCTGATGATGGTCGTCGTGTTCTCTGTTAATCTGGGCTGGCTGCCATCCAGCGGGATGGAGGATATCTCGGCCGGATATACCGGCCTGCGCCGGGCGCTGGACATCCTTGTCCACATGATCATGCCTGCGACGATCCTGGGCCTCTATCTGACCGCCTTCTACGTGCGGCTGATGCGCGCCTCGATGCTGGAGGTTTCCGGGCAGGACTTCGTGACCACCGCACGGGCCAAGGGCCTGGGCGAGAATGCCATCGCCTATCGCCATGTCCTGCGCAATGCGATCCTGCCCATGGTCACCATGCTGGGGCTGCAGATCGGCGCCATGCTGGGCGGGGCGGTGCTGGTGGAGACGGTCTTCGCCTGGCCGGGGCTTGGCCGGCTGGCCTATACGGCGGTTTTCCAGCGCGACCTGAACCTTCTTCTCGGCCTTCTCTTCATCTGCTCGGTGATGGTGATCGTCATCAACATCGCCACCGAGATCGCCTATCGGCTGATCGACCCGAGGATTCCACTGAAATGAAAGACCGGAGAAACAGCTTTCTGCGCCGGTTCCTGCGGCATCGGATGGCGGTGGCGGGCATCGTGATCCTGCTGATCATCGTCGGCATGGCGGCCTCGGCCTCGATCTTCTACCCGCAAGGGCCGTGGAAACTGGCCGGGCGGCCCCTCCTCTGGCCCGGCGACAACGGGAGGTTTCCGCTGGGGACGGATTTCCTGGGCCGCGACCTTCTGGCGGCGCTGCTCTATGGTGCACAGGTGTCGCTGTTCATCGGGCTGGCCGCGACTCTGGTCGCCACGCTTCTGGGCACATTCGTCGGGGCCACGGCCGGCTATTTCGGCGGGGCTGTGGACCGCGCGATGATGGGCTTCACCGAGGTCTTCCAGACCATCCCGCCCTTCGTTCTGGCCGTGGTGGTCGTGGCGGCCTTCCAGCCCACGCTGACCACCATCATCGTGGCGATCAGCCTGGTCTCCTGGCCGCCGCTTGCGCGTCTGGTCCGCGCGCAGTTCCTGCAACTGATGCCGGCCGAGTTCATCCAGGCCGCCACGCTGATGGGCATGTCGCATGCCCGCATCATCCTGACCCAGCTTCTGCCCAATGCCGTGACGCCCATCGTCGTCTCCGGCTCGCTGATGATCGCCTCGGCCATCCTGCTGGAGGCGGGTCTGTCCTTTCTGGGTCTGGGCGACCCCAACGCCATGAGCTGGGGCTATATCATCGCCGGCGGACGCGAGGTGCTGCGGACGGACTGGTACATCACCGCGCTTCCGGGCTTTGCCGTTCTGGCTGCGGTTCTGGCCATCAATCTGGTGGGCGAAGGTCTGAATGATGCCCTGAACCCAAGGTCGCGCAACAGATGAGCAATGTTCTGGACATTCGCGGGCTGCAGATCGCACTGCGTCAGGACCCGGCAGCGCTGATCGTCAACGGTCTGGACCTGTCGATCGCCAAGGGCGAGATCGTGGCGCTGGTCGGTGAATCCGGCTCGGGCAAGACGATGACCGCCTTCTCGATCCTGAACCTTCTGCCCCCCGCCGCGCGGATCACCGGCGGGTCGATCCGGCTGGGCGAGACCGAGGTGCTGTCGCTGTCCCCTTCGGGCCTGCGCGCGCTGCGGGGCCGCAAGGCGGCGCTGGTCTTCCAAGAACCGATGACCTCGCTGAACCCGCTGATGCCGATCGGTCGCCAGATCGCCGAGATGATCCGCACCCATGGCACCCTGCCCGAGGATCAGGTGCAGGAACGGGTGATGCAGCTGCTGGAGCTGGTGCGGATGCCAGATGCGCGGCGGCGGGTGAAGGACTATCCGCACAACCTGTCGGGCGGGTTGCGGCAGCGGGTGATGATCGCCATGGCGCTGGCCTGCGAGCCGGATCTGCTGATCGCGGACGAACCGACCACCGCGCTGGACGTGACCATTCAGGCGCAGATCCTGAAGTTGCTGCTGGAACTGCGCGACCGCAACGGGATGGCGGTTCTGCTGATCACGCATGACCTTGGCGTCGTCTCCGAAGTCGCCGACCGTGTGGCGGTGATGTATGGCGGGCAGATCGTCGAACTGGCCGATGTGGACAGGTTGTTCCACACCCCGCGCCACCCCTATACAAACGGCCTTCTCGCCTGCCTGCCCGACGCGGGCGGCGCCGCAGGGGACCGGTTGCAGGAAATCTCGGGCCTGCCGCCCCGCCCCGGCGAGATCACCCGAGGCTGCCCCTTCGCCCCGCGCTGCCCTTCGGCACAGGCGCTTTGCCGCGAAGAGGCGCCGCCCTTTGCGCCGCTCGGCGGGTCGATGGTGGCCTGCCATTTTCCGGAAGGCCCAAGATGACCGAGATGCTTCTAGAGGTGAGCGGCCTGAAAAAGGCGTTCAAGACCGGCGGCGGGGTGCTGACAGCGGTGGACGGGGCCGATCTGACCCTGCGCCGGGGCGAGACGCTGGCCCTGGCCGGTGAATCCGGCTGCGGGAAATCGACGCTGGGCCGCATGATCGCCGGTCTGACCCCGCCCGATGCCGGCAGCGTAAAGCTTTCGGGGACCGAGCTGGCGGGACTGTCGCATCGCGCGCTGCGGCCATGGCGGCCCAAGGTGCAGATGATCTTTCAGGACCCGTTCTCCTCGCTGAACCCCCGCGCGACCGTGGCCCGTATCCTTGAGGAACCGCTGATCGTGCATCGTCGCGGATCGGTCGGCGAGCGTCGCCGCGAAGTCGCCCGCATGATGGAGCGGGTCGGCCTGCGGCCCGAAGCCGCCGGACGCTATCCGCATGAGTTTTCGGGCGGTCAGCGGCAGCGGATCGGCATTGCGCGCGCGCTGATGCTGCGCCCCGAACTGATCATCTGCGATGAGCCGGTCTCGGCTCTGGATGTCTCGGTCCGGGCACAGATCCTGAACCTGCTGGCAGATCTGCAAAAAGAGATGGGCCTGTCCTACCTGTTCATTTCGCATGACCTTTCGGTGGTCCAGCACCTCGCCGACAGGGTGGCGGTGATGTATCTGGGCAAGATCGTCGAACTTGGCGGGCGTGACCGGTTCTGGACCGCCCCCTCTCATCCCTATACTCAGGCGCTGATGGCGGCGCGGCCGCTGCCCGGAACGGGTCAAAGGCTGCGCGACAAGGATATTCTGGAGGGCGAAATGCCCAGCCCCATCGGCCCGCGGCAGGGCTGCGATTTCCGCGCCCGCTGCCGCTGCGCCTTCGCCCCCTGCGCCGGAACGGTGCCCGGCCTGCGCCCCGCGGGGCCGGGCCATGATGTCGCCTGCCATCTGGTTCCGGGCTGACCGTTATTCCGTCAGCCTCTGCGCGATGGCAAACAGCCGCGCATCCTGCCCAGGCAACACGCCCAGCGTGACAGAAGCCGGAAGATCGCCAGCCAGCGGCAGCGGCAGCGCCAATGCCGCCATGCCCAGCACATTTGCCCAACGCCGAAAGTGGCCGCCCGCAAGGCCCCAAGAGGTTCTTGCGCCATTTACCAGGGTCGTCTCGTCTTCCAGCCCGGGCGCCGTGCCGGGGCAGGTCGGCATCGCCAGCGCGTCGATTCCCGCCATCCGTGCCGCCATCTGCCGTTTCAGATCCGCGCGAATGACAAGGGCCTGCGCGTAATCCTCGGCACTGATGGCCAGCCCGAGATCCAGAAAGCTGTGGACCGCGTCGCCCACCAGATCCGGCCGGGCCTTGATGGCCGCCGCATGGCCCGCTGCGAATTCGTGCAGCAGGATCGACAGGCCCGCCTCACGCAGCGCCCGCGCCTCGGGGAAGGGCAGCATGACGATTTCGACCTCGGGACGGTCAAGAAAGCCTGCGATGGCATTGCTGATGGCGGCATCCACGGGCGCATCTGCCAGATCGGGGCTGACCGCGATCCGCAGCCGCCCTTTCGGCGCCGGGGCGGCGAGGGTCTGGCCGGACAGAGCCTCGGCCATCAGCCGTGTATCGGCCACGGTGCGCGCCAGAACACCCACCGTATCCAGCGTCGGGGCCATGGGCCACACCCCCTCGTTCGGGATCAGACCGGGGCTGGGCTTGAAACCACACAGGCCGGTCGCCGCGGCGGGAGAGCGGTTGGAACCGCCGGTATCGCTGCCCACCGCCGCCGCGCAGAAGCCCGCGGCGACCGCTGCCGCCGCGCCGCTGCTGGTGCCCCCGGTGCCGCGCGCAGGGTCCAGCGGGTTCACCACCTTGCCGAACCAGGGATTGGCGTGGCCACCCGCGCAAAGCTCGTGCAGGTTGGTTTTCCCGATCAGCACCGCCCCGGCCGCCTGCAACCGCAAAAGCGCCGGGGCCGTCCGTGCGGCCGGCGCCGTGCCGAACAGGCGCGATCCCAGCGTCGTGGGGCGACCCGCCACGTCCAGCACATCCTTCACCGCCACCGGCACGCCCTGCAGCAGGCCCCTGCGCCGCCCGGCCCGAAGATCCGCCTCGGCCTTGCGGGCCTCGGCCAGAACGGCGGCCTCATCGACATGGATCATCGCCCGCAGCGCAGCGTTATGCGCAGCGATCCGGGCCAGCGCCACTTCGGCCAGCGCCACCGGCGACAGCCCGGCTGCAATGCGCGCGGCCATGCCCGTGATCGTCTCGTCATCCGCGTTCATCGTCACTTTCCTGGCCTGTCGGTCGCGGCCAAGCTAGCATCCCGGATGCGCGCCCGGACCGGGCATTTCATAACCTGCGGCCATATCCTGCCCGCGCCAGGTGTTTGGACAGGCCCCGGGCGCGGACCTAGCATCGGCTGGATAATAGACCAGCAGGGAATCTGGACCATGAACTGGATACGCACCTTGATGCCATTTGACCGGCTTGCCCCGCTTGCGGTCGCAGCCGCCACCTCGATGATACTGGCCCTGCCTGCCGCAGCACAGGACACGCCCAAGCGCGGCGGCATCGTGACCGCCGTGGTCAATCCGGACCCGGCCTTTCTGGTCACCGCCCATAACCCCATCGGCGGTGCGCTGGACATTTCCAGCAAGCTGTTCGAGGGGCTGGCCTATTACGATCTGGACATGAAGCTGCAACCCGCGCTTGCCACCAGCTGGGAGGTGTCGGACGACGGGCTGACCATGACGTTCCACCTGCGCGAAGGGGTGAAATGGCATGATGGCGTGGCCTTCACCTCGAAGGACGTGGCCTTCACGCTGGAGAAGATCTGGAAGGTCATGCATCCGCGCAACCGCGTGGTGATGTCCAAGGTCGAAAGCGTCGAGACGCCTGACGACCTGACCGTGATCTTCCACCTCTCCTCTCCCGCGCCCTATCTGCTGGCGGTGATCAACGGCAATGAAAGCCAGATCGTCCCGCAGCACATCTATGACGGCGAGGATGTGGGCGCGCGGCTGGTCTCGGAACCCCCGGTCGGCACCGGCCCTTTCAAGCTGAAGGAATGGCGCAAGGGCGAAGCGATCATCCTGGAGGCCAATCCCGATTACTGGCAGGAGGGCAAACCCTATCTGGACGGGATGATCTACCGCGTCATCACCGACGAAGCCGCGCGCGCCGCCGCGTTCGAGACGGGCGAGATCCAGTATGGCGTCTTTGGCCCGGTCAGCCCCTGCACTGCAAAACGACTGGCCGGTATCGAACATCTGGGGGTCGAGACCAACGGCTACCAGTTCTTCGGCTCGCGCTACATCATGGAAGTGAACACCCGCCGCCCGGAACTGTCCGACCGTCGGGTGCGTCAGGCCATCGCCCATGCGGTGGATGTGGATTTCATCCTGGATGCCGTTTTCTGCGGTTACGGTGTCAAATCGACCGGCCCGGTGCCGACCGAACTCACCGAGTTCTACACCCCCGACGTGCCGGCCTATCCCTATGATCCCGCCGCTGCCGAGGCGCTGCTGGACGAGGCGGGATATCCGCGCGGTGAAGACGGGATCCGCTTCAAGATTTTCCACGATCCCCTGCCCTTCGGCGGCTCTTACACCCGGGCGGCCGAGGTGGTGAAACAGAACCTGCAGGATGTGGGGATCGCGGTGGAAATCCGCATGCAGGATACGCCAACATGGCTGACCCGCATCTACACCGACTATGATTTCGACCTGACCAGCAATACGCCTTCGGCCCTGCCCGACCCGACGCTGGGCATCCAGCGGGTCTATTGGTCGAAGAACATTATCAAGGGCGCCCCGTTCTCGAACGGTTCAGGCTATTCGAACCCGGAGATGGACGCGGTGCTGGAGGCGGCCGCGAACGAGCCGGATCAGGAGAAGCGGAAAGAGCTGTTCGACCGCATGCAGGTGATCGCGCAGACCGACCTGCCGGTGATCGACCTCTTCGTCCTGCAGCGCACCACGATCTTTGACAAGAAGCTGCACAACCACACGATGCAAGCCGACGGTTATACCAACTTCGCCGACGCCTGGCTGGAGGAGTGACCCAGCCTCGCTGCGCGGCCTGATCCCGCGCCCCGCTCCCGGGCGCATGGCAGGCGCAGACAAATCGCCGCGGTCCTGACCGGACCGCGGCGATTTTGCATTTCGGGCTGCGCCAACCACCGTTGCCGGGCGTTTCTCCGGTGCTTTTCACAAACCGCCCAAGCCGCAGGCAAAAACCGCCTCTGGCCCGCCGGACTATAACATTTGCGTATAAACTGCCGCTTTCCACTTTTTTGACCTGATCGGCGAAAGCGCGCAGTCTTGCTTTGTGCAAGGCGAAGACCAATCAGCCCACGCCCTGCATGAGGTTCCCGTCCAGGACGCTGCGCAGGACGCCTCGTACCCGTCACATCCGCAATAACCGGCGCCGCAGAGCGTCCCTCCGTCCGCCAGTGCGACGGTTGCAATCCCCGACAGAGGACCCGCCCAATGAACACGATCTCCCGCCGATCCCTGCTTGCCAGTGCCACCGCTCTGGCCGCCAGCTTCGGGCTGAATGCCCTTCCCCTGCGCGCCCAGAATGGCGCGATCACGCTGCGCCTGCCTTTGGTGCGGGCCAGCGGCAATCTGGATCCGCAGCGCTATGTCGGCATCTTCGCGGTGCAGGACATGGTCTTCGACCCGCTGGTCCATTACGGCCCCGGCGGCTCGGTCGAGCCCGGGCTGGCCGAGCGTTGGGAGGTGAATGCCGATGACACCTCGATCATCTTCCACCTGCGCCCCAATGTGACCTTTACCGACGGCGAGGCCTGGAATGCAGAGTCCATGGTCTGGAACCTGGAACGCTGGCTGCCCAAGGAAGATTACCGCTGGATGCAATGCGCGAACAACTTCAAGGAAATCGAGGTGATCGACCCGATGACCGTCGCGCTGCATTTCACCAAGCCCACGCCGACCGCCCTGACCGAACTCAGCTATGTCCGCCCGGTCCGGTTCCTGTCACCCAAGGCGGTGAATGCCGATGGCACATATGCCAGCCCGGTCGGCACCGGCCCCTGGATGGTGGAAAAGGACGGACCCGAAGGCACTGATCTGGTCGTCAATCCCGGCTTCTGGGGCGACAAGCCGGCGGTTGACCGGGTCTCGCTGATCGTGATCCCGGACGGGATGAGCCGCATCTCCTCGATCATGAGCGGCGAGATCGACATCATCGGCGGCAAGTTCATCGCCCCCATCAGCCCGCAGGACGCGACCACGCTGAAGACCAACGGGGTCACCGTGGTGACCGAGACCGGCACCGATACGATGATCCTGGGCTTCAATCCGCGGACCGATCTGTTCAAGGACGCCCGCCTGCGCGAGGCCTTCAACCTGCTGATCGACCGCGAGGGCATCGCCCAGGTGGTGATGAAGGGCTATGCGAAGGCGACGATGAACCTTTACCCCGAAGTGATCGCCCATTCGGGCACCCGTTTCGATGTGCCTGCGCGCGACGTGGAAAAGGCCAAGGCGCTGCTGGAAGAGGCAGGCTGGACCGGCGAGGGCACCCGAACCAAGGACGGGACACCGCTGAATGTGGAACTCGTGATCTCGGAAGATGCCGTTCCGGGTTCGCGCGCCTTGGGCGAAGTGCTGCAGGCGGGGTTCCTTGAAGCCGGGATCGGGCTGTCGCTGCGCAACGTGGACCATGCGGCCCGGCATGGCGACATCCCCTCCTTCAAATATGACCTGTCGCTCTTCGTGACCAATGGCGCGCCCTACGATCCCTACAACACCATCGGGCTGATGTTCCTGTCCAGCATCGAACCGGGGACGGATGGCAAGATCTACGAGGATGCCGCGCTGGACCCGCTGATCGCCGCAGCCCTTGCCGCAACAGAGGCGGACCGCCCGGCGGCCTTCCAGGCGGTGTTCGACTGGATCCATGACAATTGGGCCATCGCACCGCTGTTCCATGGTGACCGGATCTGGGCGCATGGTGAGCGGATCAAGACCTTCGCCATCCCCGCCACCGAATACGAATTGCCGCTGAAGTCCGTCACGCTTTAAGCCCGCAACCAAGCGTCCCGGGGCACAAAACCCGGGGCGCAAGGAAGCCGCAGATGCAAGGCCCGCCCTGACATGCTCCGCATAACCCTCAATCGCGCCGTGTCGGCCGCGATCCTGATCGTCATCGCCTCGATCTTCTCCTTCATCCTGATCGCCGCCTTCCCCGGCAATGTCGCCGCCCTGATCGCCGAATTGCGCGGGGGCTTTGTCAGCCAGGAGGTGGTGGATCAGGTGGCCCTGGAATACCGGCTGAACGACCCGCTGATCCTGCGCTATTTCCATTGGCTGGGCGAGGTGGTGCAGGGCCAGCTTGGCCATTCGCTGCGCACCGGCGAAAGCGTCGCCGCGGCGCTGGCCGAGCGGCTGAAACCCACCGCGATCCTGGTTCTTGGCGGCAGCCTTGTCACGCTGATCATGGGCGTTTCGCTGGGCTTTGCCGGGGCGCTTTGGCCCAATGGTCTGGCCGACCGGCTGATCCGTGCCTTTGCGGTCTTCAACGTCTCGCTGCCAAAATTCTTTCTGGCAGCGATGCTGATCTATGTCTTCGGCGTGCAGATGCAGCTTCTGCCCACCTTCGGTTTCCGCGGCCCGGCCTCGTGGCTGCTGCCATGCATCGCCGTCGGCGCCGTTCCCGGTGCGCTTCTCAGCCGGCTGATCCGGGTCGGGCTCGAGGAGGCGATGGCGAAACCCTATGTCATCACCGCCAAGGCCAAGGGCTTTGCCCGTCGCCGCATCCTGTTCCGCGATGCGCTGCCGAATATCGTGCCGGTCTTCCTGACTGCCTTCGGCATGAACATCGCCTTCATCACCCAATCCTCGCTGATCATCGAGCCGATCTTCTCGTGGAACGGCGTCGGGGCCTATTTCGTCGAGGCGGCCCGCTTCCGCGATCTTCCGGTGCTGCAAAGCTGCCTGCTGATGTTCTCGGTCCTGTTCATTCTGGTCAATCTGGCGGTCGATCTGATCGTGATGATGGCCGATCCCCTGCAACGCCGCGCCAAGAGAGGTTGAGATGATCTGGCTTCGCACCCCCCTTCGCCTGCTCGGCTGGCCCACGCTGCTTCTGGTTTCTTTCTTCGCCTTCATTGCGGTCTTCGGCACGCTGATCAGCCCCTATGATCCGGCCCGGCAGGATCTGATGTCCGCCATGCAATCCTTCTCGGGCCAGCACTGGCTGGGCACCGACAATCTGGGCCGTGACACGCTGAGCCGGCTGATCGCCGGGGCGCAGACCACGCTGATCGGGGTGACCACGGTTCTGGTTCTGGCCGGCACGGTGGGCATGGTTCTGGGCACGCTGGCCGGTTATTTCGGCGGCTGGCTGGACGAGATCGTCATGCGTCTGTGCGATTTCGGCTTCTCGGTCCCCAGCCTGTTCGTGGCGCTGGCCATCGTGGGGGTTTTCGGCCCCAGCTACGGCAACATGATCTTCGCGCTGTCGATCGCCTGGGTCCCGATCTACGCCCGCCTGACCCGGGGCGTCGTCGCAGCTGCCGTGGCACAACCCTATATCGAAAGCCTGCGCGTTCTGGGCGCCAGCCCGGCGCGCATCATCTTTCGCCACCTGATCCCGGTCGCCCTGGGCCAGGTGCTGGTCTATGCCAGCGCCGATGCAGGCCTTCTGGCACTGGCCATTGCCAATCTCAGCTTTCTGGGTCTGGGCGTGCAGCCGCCGCAGGCCGAATGGGGGCAGATGCTGGTCTCGGCCATGCCCTACATTCAAGAAGCGCCGCGACTGGTGATCCTGCCGGGCCTTGCGCTGACCTTCCTGGTGATCGCCTTCAACCTGCTGGGCGAACGCATCGCACTGGCCAAGAACCCTCGCCCGATGAGCCGCCGCAAGCTCTCGCTGCGCCGGGTGTTGTTCAAGAAGGAAATGACCGCATGAGCCGCCCCGAGACCAATGCCCCGTTGCTGGAGATCGCCGATTTTTCGGTGACCCTGCACACGCCCACGGTCAGTGTGCGCCCGGTGGACCGCGTCAGTTACAGCGTCGGCGCCGGTGAGGTTCTGGCCATCGTTGGCGAAAGCGGCAGCGGCAAGACGATCCTGAACATGGCGCCGCTGGACCTGCTGCCCGCCGGGGTGGACAGCGATCTGGAAGGGGCCGTGCGTTTTCAGGGGCGCGATCTTCTGCGGATGACCACAGGCCAGCTGGAATCCGTCCGCGGCGGTGAGATCGGCGTGGTGTTCCAGGACCCGCTGTCCGCCCTGAACCCGGTGCGCAAGGTTGGCCGCCAGTTGACCGAGGGGATCGAACGCCATCTTGGCCTGACCCCCGCACAAGCCCAGGCGCGGGCGGCGGAATTGCTGACGCTGGTCGGTCTGCCCGACCCGCAAAGCCGGATGCAGCAGTATCCGCACGAGCTGTCCGGCGGGATGCGCCAGCGCGTCGGCGTCGCGATGGGCATCGCCGGCGAGCCAAAGCTTCTGATCGCCGACGAACCGACGACCGCATTGGACGTGACCGTTCAGGCGCAGATCGTGGCGCTGCTCAAGGATCTGCAAAAGCGGATGTCGATGGCCATCGTCATCATCACCCATGACTTCGGCGTGGTCTCGGGATTGGCCGACAAGGTGGCCGTCATGTATGCCGGGCGGCTGTCCGAGCTGGGCGGTGTCCGCGAGGTGCTGCTGGACCCCGCCCATCCCTATACGCGGGGGCTTCTCGCCTCGGTCCCCTCGCTTTCCGCACCGCTGGACACGCCCTTCGAGGGCCTGCCCGGCCAGCCGCCGAACCTGGCCCGCCGCATCGACGGCTGCGCCTTCGCGCCCCGCTGTTCGCTGGCGCGCCCCGATTGCAGCCGCGACCGCCCGCCCCTCCTGTCGGTACCCCGCTCGGCTCTCGGCCATCTGGCCGCCTGCCCGGTCACCGTCAATCAAACCGTCTGAGGCCCCGAATGTCCGATCCGATCCTGCGTGTCACCGATCTGAAAACGCATTTCCGCGACAGCCGCACCGGCGCCGATATCCGCGCCTGCGATGGCGTCAGCCTGGACCTGAACCCCGGCGAGATCGTGGGTCTGGTGGGGGAATCCGGCTGCGGCAAATCCACCTTGGGGCGCACCATCGTGGGGCTGGAACGCGCCCGGTCCGGCCAGATCCTGTTCCGCGGTCAGGACCTTTTGGCCCTGCGCGGGGCGCAGGGCAACGCCACAAGGCGGAAGGTGCAGTACATCTTTCAGGACCCGCTTTCCTCCCTCTCGCCCCGTCAGACCGTGGGCGAGGCGATTGACGAGGCCCTTCTGATCAATGGCGAGGGCAACCGCGCCGCCCGCAAGGCCCGTGTGGCCGAGCTGCTGCAGGCCGTCAGCCTGCCCGCACAGATGGCGGAGCGCACCCCGCGCGAGATGTCGGGCGGCCAGCGCCAGCGGGTCTGCATCGCCCGGGCCCTGGCCGCGGATCCGCAAGTGCTGGTCTGTGACGAGCCGGTCAGCTCGCTTGACGTCTCGATCCGGGCGCAGATCATGAACCTGTTCCTGAAGCTGCGCGACGATCTGGGCATGGCCTGCCTGCTGATCGCCCATGATCTGGCCGTGGTGCGGCTGGCGGCGCAACGGGTCTACGTTATGTATCTGGGCAAGATCATGGAACGGGGCCCGAGCGGAGAGCTCTACGCCCAGCCCGGCCATCCCTATACCCGGGCGCTGCTCAGCGCCGTGCCTTTGACCGATCCTTTGCGCGAACAGGCCCGGCCCCGCATCCTGCTGAAAGGCGATGTGCCCAGCCCGATCAACCCGCCCTCCGGTTGCCGCTTCCGCACCCGCTGCCCCTCGGCACAGCCCCTGTGCGAAACGGTACCGCCCGCAACCGAAACCGCACCGGGACACGTCGCCCATTGCCATTTCGCAGGAACCCCGGCGCTGCAGCCGGTGGCGCAATGATCTGAGTCCGGGCTGAGGCGAAGAGCAATAAAGCGGCACGCCGGGACCGCAGCTTCGCGGGACAGCACAAAGATCATTGGCTCATCCCCTGCGATCATGACAGTGCGTTGACATAGGTCCCGGGCGGATTGGCCCTCAGATCGCAGCGTGGCAGCCGTGGGCGTCCTAGGCCCCGTCGGCCGTCACGCTCGGGCCTGCCCAAGCACCTCCGGCAAGGCCGGACTGTCGCCGTCGTTGCTGGGCGGAAACGCCACGGCGCGGATGTCCGACGTTGCGGCCTCCCTCGCCGGATGGTCCTTGCGCCCTTGGCGTCGACCCTGAACGCCGTGCTTGCGCGCCTGCCTTCGCCATCACCGCCACTGAGGTGCCCCCAGTTTCCTAGACGCCCGCCTCGCTCAGTTTCTGCTGCCTGTTTTCGCAATCAGCGGGCGACAGCATGCCGTTGTTCGTGTGTTTGCGCTTCGGGTTGTAGAACAGCTCAATGT